>JAHBAO020000433.1 GCA_018500065.2 Octadecabacter sp.
ATGGTTTAAAGGGTGGCTTGAGCAACACATAATCGCCATACCGTGCGTGCACGTAGTCCATAATTTCATCATTTGTTTCGCCCAATTCCAGCCGTTCACGGACAAGCAGGCGCAGGTCCCGTGCTACGCCCGCGTTCGAACTGTCGATGTCTTGGTTCTGGCAAACAACACAACGCAACTGCTTTGAAATCTCGCGTGCGCGAAGCTCAAGCGCGGGGTTGTCTAACATCTCGTCCGGTTCGACCGCTTGGGCCATTATGGGCAGAAAGGCGACCAGAATTATCAAAAGAAACCGCATTCTAAGCCCCCTCCCCGATCACGCCAGCCTGCGCTAATGCCGCACGAAATTCCGCCTCAGCCTCCTCACCGACCACAGGTCCGACATAGCGAAACAGGACCGTACCATCACCACCGACTATGAAGGTTTCAGGCACGCCTGAAATCCCCCATTCGATCCCTGCTCTGCCGACTTCATCAGCGCCGATCCTTTCGTATGGATTGCCCAAATCATTGAGCCAGCGGCTCGCATCCTCGGGTTTGTCTTTGTAATTGATCCCGAACAGCCGTACGCCGTCGCGCTCAACGAGGGATGTTAAGACAGCGTGTTCAGCACGGCAGGGCACGCACCACGACGCGAAGACATTCACAACAACTGGCGTGTCGTTTCCGATCAGATCATTGCGTGCCAGCCCGGGCGTGTCCAACGTGGATAGTGGCGCCAATTCGAAGGCCGGCGCGGGCTGCGAAATCAACACCGACGGCAATGCGTTCGGATCCCGATCAGGGTTCAGTCCCCACAGGAAAAAGCCGCCAACAATAGCCGCAATCATAAGCGGTGCGAAGGCAATATAGCGCATCATATCCTCACTCCGCCGGCACAGTCGCGTCACTAGAAACGGCAGCGCGTTTTGGCGCGCCAACACGCAGGCGCCGATCAGACAGTGACAACCCGCCACCGATCACCAGCATGCACGCGCCAATCCAGATCAGATTCACCCAAGGTTCGTACAAAATCCGCAACGTCCACGCACCGCTATCATCTGCCTCTTCAAGGGCTGGTTGTCCGATAGAAATGTAGAGGTCGCCTGCAAGTGTCGAGCGGATCGCAGATTCCGTCGTCGTGCTTTGTGCAACGGGATAGCTGCGCCGCTCGGGATAAAGAGTTGTCAGGCGTTCGCCGTTGCGCGAAACGTCCAGAGTTCCGCGATCGGCCACGTAGTTTGGTCCTCGCACACGCTCAACACCCCGGAATTCAACTTCAAAACCAGCAATCGACACATCCGTCCCGGGCTGGGCAAATAATATTTGTTCGGATTTCCAGACACTTGATCCGACCATGCCCAAAATGACCACGGCCACGCCCGCGTGGGCCATCGACATGCCATGGGATGCCCGCGGCAAGTTGCGTGCCCTGCGCACCGCATCTGTAAACGGGACCTCGAACAATCGGATGCGACCGACCCATTCTCGCACGGTTGCAAACAAAAGCCAGAACGCCAGCAAAATTGACAGATACCCCAAAACGGGACCGCCATTCATGCGATACCAAATCGCCAAGGTTGCCAGAACGCTAAGCACCGCAACAAACTTCAACCGCTGAAAAACGCCCGCTAAATCGGCCCGTTTCCACGATAGCAACGGCCCCAATGCCATTGCAAAAACCAGCGGCAACATCATCGGTACAAAGGCCGCGTTGAAGAATGGCGGCCCGACCGAAATTTTCTCACCACCCGTCAAAGCTTCAAAAAACAACGGGTAGAGCGTTCCGAACAGAACGGTTCCCGTAGCGGTCGCGAGGATCATGTTGTTCAGCAGCAGCCCCGCTTCTCGGCTGATGGGTTTGAACAAGCCACCCGGTTCCATCATCGGCGCGCGCCACGCAAAGAGAGCGAGAGAACCGCCGATTGAAACCGCAAGCAAGCCGAGAATATAGAAGCCGCGTTCAGGATCGACAGCAAAGGCGTGCACGGATGTCAGCAGACCGGAGCGCACAATAAAGGTCCCCAGCAATGACAATGAGAACGTCAGGATCGCAAGCAGGATCGTCCAGCTTTTGAACGCCGCCCTCTTTTCCGTCACGATTGCGGAATGCAACAGCGCGGTCCCCAATAGCCAAGGCATGAAGCTGACGTTTTCGACTGGGTCCCAGAACCACCATCCGCCCCAGCCCAATTCGTAGTATGCCCACCAACTGCCCAAAGCGATGCCTGCCGTCAAACTGATCCAAGCGGCCAGTGTCCAAGGCCGGACCCACCGTGCCCATGCCGTATCCACACGGCCCTCGATCAAGGCTGCCACTGCGAATGAGAAGACGATCGAGAAGCCGACATAGCCAAAATAGAGCAACGGCGGGTGCATAACCAAACCGATGTCCTGCAATAATGGGTTCAGGTCAGACCCATCTAACGGCGGTGGGAAAACGCGATCAAACGGATTGGATGTGAACAACAGAAACGACAAGAACCCGACGCTAATCCACGCCTGAACCGAAAGCGTTCGCGCTTTTAGTGCATCAGGAATGTTGGATCCAAAATGCGCGACCCCTGCCCCGAAAACGGTCAGTATGAATATCCATAACAACAATGAGCCTTCGTGGCTCCCCCAAGTGGCCGCCAACTTGAACATCATTGGCTGCAACGAATTCGAATTTTCTGCGACGTTTACCACCGTGAAATCAGACACAAAAAAGGAATACATTAACGCCGCAAATGCGATGCCGACCAATACCAACTGTCCAGTGCTTGTCGCCCGCGCAGACCGCATCCAGATCAGGTTTCGTCGCGAGGCGCCTATCATCGGTATCACGCTCTGGATCAGTGCCATCGCCAGAGCAAGAGCCAGTGCAAAGTGGCCAATTTCAGGTGTCATTATCAATTCCTCGAGCAAGGTTTTCATCAACCAAAGGTAACTGCACTTTAGCCATCAAGCCGCCTTGTTTGCGATTTTCCAAACTAACGTCACCTCCATGTTCACGCACGATTGAACGGGCTATCGACAGCCCCAACCCGTGACCCCCGGTTTCAAGCGATCTGCTCTCTTCCAACCGGAAGAAGGGGTCAAAGACTTGATCGATGTTCGCCTTGGGGATCCCTGGGCCATGGTCTTCAATGGTAATGACGAGACTTTCTTCATCTGTCGCCCAATTCACCGATGCTGCAGACCCATAGCGCACTGCGTTTTCGATCAGGTTACGCAAGGCTCTGCGAATAGCATTTGGGCGAAACCTAATGTCAGTCGATGGGCCCGGCTGCAATGCAAATGGCGCGACTGCACCATTCTGCATATCCTGTAAAAATTGGCTTATCTCGACGGTAGCGGCGGCTTCATTTCCCGTCAGCCCGCGCGCGAAAGTCAGCGTCGCCTCGACCATCGATTGCATTTCCTCAACGGACCTCACTAGTCCCTCACGGGTCTCATCTTCATCGACCATTTCGGCTTGGACCCGCATCGCTGTGAGTGGGGATCGCAAATCATGCCCTAAGGCGGCTAATACGCGTGTCCGGTCTTCGATAAAACGAACCAAACGGTCCTGCATTCGGTTGAAGCCAGACGTAAGTTCACGCACTTCCTTTGGCCCCTGCATCGCCAAGGGTGCCACATCTTCACCACGACCAAGCCGATCGGTGGCGCTTGCAAGGCGTCGAAGCGGGCCGGTCAATCGTGTCATCACAAACCAGAAGACAGCGGCCAAAATGACAGCAGCGGACATAGCGAACGTCAAAACGGAATAAAGAGGCCATTGAATCGGTGGTCGTTCAAACCGTGTGCTGACATTCAGCCATTGCCCGCCAGAAATACTGATCGAAAGGTTCATTTCGACGGCTGAAAGTTCACCGCGCATCATGGCCACGTGCATCTCGGTCATTTCGGGTGACAGATTTGCAAGCGGTATGATTTCACCATTGATGTCATGTAACTCAATACGAATATCTCGGCTGTAGGTATCCTCGAGCAGTGTCCTAACGCGGCTCTCCACAAGCCCATCGTCAAAGTGCGTTCCGAGAGGGACAATTGGTCCATCTGACAACTCGAACCTTACCAACGGTGAATTCGCGGCCCTGATGATGGATGCTCTCAAGTCAGTCGGTGCTTCCTCAATCAAGCGAACAACATTTGCTGCGCGACCAGCTGCTTCAAACCCCAGTGCCGCACGTATTGCGAGGCTGCGCTCGTCCGCAAACAAGAACACACTGATGACTTGGGCGACAGCAAGAGCGGCGATAATCAGCAAAACCAGCTGGACTCGAAGAGTACGAAACAACTCCATCTTATTCAACAACCGTCACATCGACGGACAGGCAATACCCGCCGTTACGGACAGTCCGGATTATTCGCGGGCGTAAAATATCCGGCTCAATCTTGCGGCGAAGTCTTGATATCTGATTATCGATCTTACGGTCCAACGGCCCTGCTGAGATGCCTGCAGACAAATCAAGAAGTTGTTCACGGCTCAGCACAACGCGGGGCCGCTCAATCAGGACCGCTAACAGTTTAAAATCAGCTGCGGTCAGGCTCGTCTCGACGCCAGTTTCGTCAATCAAGACTTGCCGATCCACGTCCAAGACCAAATGCGCGAATTGCAACTTCTG
>JAHBAO020000041.1 GCA_018500065.2 Octadecabacter sp.
AGATCAGCCTCATTGGACACCGGTGCGCAGGCTTCGACGTCTGCAACAGAAACGCCCTCCTTCTCACCTGTCATATACAGGCCAAGCTTCTCTATGGTTTGACGGAGGTCTCCTGGCGCCATTTCACGCGCGAGAGACGTAATAAGATCCATTGCGTCGCGCCCGACATTTGAAAGCCCTGCATCGCGCAGAGCACCTTCGATTTCGTCGCGTGTGGGCGGATCATCGTAAACGCCCGCTGCATAGGCAGATGGGTGCCCTTCAAACAGCTTTCGCAAGGATGAGCGCGCGTTCAGCTGGCCGGCGGTGATAATGATTTGTGCATCACCATCAACCCAGTCCGCAAGCGCGGGCGTCAGCGCTTTTGTTACGCTATCCCCAGTCTCTTCGATGAACGCGACACGTGGACCGGGGAAAAAACCCTGTGCTTTAATCGCGTCCCCGAGCAATGCAGGATCTTTTCGCAACTCAGCGCCCGTCATCCTTGTCAGGCGCATTTCTTCTTCACCGTTTGGACCGACCAGCGCCTTGATGACGTCCTGACGTTTCAGTGCGACACGCATCGCATCACCGCCGTAAATCAGAATACCTGCGCCCTTAGGATCAGGTTTGCGGAAATAGCTGGCAGCGTCGCGGGCGGATAGCTTCATCGGCTAGCGGCCTGCCGAAGCAACAATGATGTC
The DNA here is from genome assembly GCA_018500065.2 of Octadecabacter sp. Lineage (GTDB taxonomy): Bacteria > Pseudomonadota > Alphaproteobacteria > Rhodobacterales > Rhodobacteraceae > Octadecabacter. The sequence goes on from JAHBAO020000041.1 coordinate 684, forward strand.
AGTCACGATCAAATCCGCGAGCGCGATCGCCAAACGTTCGCGCGCGTCGTCTTGTGCTTCGCGTGTCGCAACTGTGGTGCCAAACGCCGAATAGGCGGTGAAGGTTTTGGCGGTGCCGGACGCGAGTGGCGTATCATTGCCTGGCTCGGTCAATTCCCACGTTGCCTTACCGGGTAGGTTGAACCGGTTGATGTCTTGTGCGGATGAAATCACCACTGCGGCCTCACTTATACTCAGCTGAACAGTTAGCAAATAGTCGCCCTGCTCAACGCGTCCAAGCCGATCTTCAAGCCGCGCACGCAGCCGGAATCCCTCTGGTGTATTCGGGGCGCGGTAAGCAATGCGGCCGCGCAGCGTGCGTGTTGATCCGTTCGTACCATAAACAGGCGTGAACCCGCAGCCCGTCAGTGACAGTGCAGCTAGTACGCCTAGAAATTTGCGTCTGTCAGATAACAACATTGATAATCCGGCCCGGTACAACGATTAGCTTTTTGGGCGCGTTGCCCTCCAAAGCCTTAATCACAGCCTCATCCGCCAGCGCGAGTTTTTCAACCTCTTCCTTGCTCATGTCTTTTGGAACGGCAAGTTCAGAGCGGCGTTTGCCGTTGATCTGGATCGGCATTGTGATGGTGTCTTCAACCAACATCGCCTCGTCCGCAACAGGCCACGTCGCGTTCGCGATCAGGCCGTCACCACCCAACATTGCCCAAATGTCTTCGGCCAAGTGTGGCGTCATCGGAGACATCAGTTGGGCGAGCGTTCTCATAGCTTGGCGCTTGGCATCGCCACCCGCTTTGGATTTGGCAATGGAACCCGTGAAACCATAAAGCTTGGCGATGGAGGCGTTGAAGCCAAAGGACTCCACGCCTTGAGTCACATCATGGATAGCCTTGTGCATGTCGCGCAGCAGGGCGTCGTCTTGGCCGTTAGGGGCATCCGTGTTTGCAGCGATTTCTGTGGCGATCCGGTAAACGCGCGACAGGTGTTTGTGCGTGGCTTCTGCACCCGAGGCTGTCCATTCAACGTCCCGCTCAGGCGGGGAATCAGACAGAACAAACCAACGGGCAGTATCCGCGCCGTATTGGTTAATGATTGCGACAGGGTCGACGACATTGTTTTTTGACTTGGACATTTTGGCAGATGGAATGACCTTAACAGTCTCGCCCGTTTCTTTGACGATCACGTCATCGCCGCGCTTTTCGACTTCTTCGGGATAGTGATAGAGCGTCTGGCCCATTGGCGTTTTGCGCGTCGGGTTTTCATAAATCGCATGTGTTACCATGCCTTGCGTAAACAGCGCATCGAACGGTTCGATGGCCGTCGCTGGCAAGTGGCCCGTTTTGTGCATCGCACGTGCGAAAAAGCGCGAATACAGCAAGTGCAAAATCGCGTGTTCAATGCCGCCGATGTATTGATCGACGTTCATCCAATACTCCGCGTCGGCCTGTTCGGTTGGGGTCTTGGCGTGGGGGGACGTAAAGCGGGCGAAGTACCAGCTGGAGTCCACGAAAGTATCCATCGTGTCCGTCTCACGCAGGGCATCCTTGCCACAGGCGGGGCAAGGCGTGTTTCGCCATGTCGGGTGGCGGTCCAGCGGGTTGCCTGGGATGTCGAAGGACACGTCATAAGGCAGTTCAACCGGCAGGTTCTCTTTCTTCTCTGGTACCACGCCGCAGTCGTCGCAATGGACAACAGGAATAGGTGCACCCCAGTAGCGTTGGCGGCTAAGGCCCCAATCGCGCAGGCGGAATTTGGTGACGCCTTGGCCCACGCCGTTGGCTTCGCAGAAATCCACGGCCTTGTTGATCGCGTCTTCGCCGTTGGTCGCGGCGTCCCATGCGAAAGGTGTCAGCCAGTGCACCATATCGGTTTTGTTTGGCACAAACGCCTCATCCAGCTCGGGTGAGCTGTCTGCGGACGGCAGGAATGTCGGAATGATCGGCAGATCGTATTTCTTGGCAAAATCGAAGTCGCGCTGATCATGCGCAGGGCAGCCGAAAATTGCGCCCGTGCCGTAGTCCATCATGATGAAATTCGCGATATAGACGGGCAGCTCCCAGGATGTATCAAATGGATGCCGTACGCGCAGGCCGGTGTCAAAACCCAGCTTTTCAGCCTTTTCCAACGCCTCGGCAGTCGTACCGCCCTTGCGACATTCTGCATTGAACGCAGCAATATCGGCATTGTCGGCTTCCAGCTCTTTGGCAAGCGGGTGATCAGGCGAAATGCCAACAAATGACGCACCCATCAGCGTGTCAGGGCGGGTTGTGTAAACCTCAACGCGGTCATGTGCGCCGATACCATCCACCATCGAGAACGAGAATTGCAGGCCGCGTGATTTGCCGATCCAGTTTTCCTGCATCAGGCGCACTTTGGCGGGCCAAT
>JAHBAO020000249.1 GCA_018500065.2 Octadecabacter sp.
ACGCGGCAACCGCGACGGCCATCAAGAACGGGTCAGGGGACACCTCCAAGGACTGCGCCATCTGGATCGCGATGGGGGCCGCGACGATGGTTGTGGCGGTGTTGTTGAGAACGTCCGACAGGGTCATCGTGACGACCATCAAAACCGTCAGGATCATCCAAGGCGCGAGCCCGCTGGTGAGGTCTACGAGCGAGCCGGAGATAAGTTCGGTGCCGCCGGATGTTTCCAGTGCCGCGCCAAGCGGGATCATCGAGCCGAGGAGCACGACAACCGGCCATTCGATATGCGTGTAAAGTTCCGCGATGGGGACGATTTTTGCCAGCACATACGCCACGACCACAAGGCCAAGGGCGATGGGCAAGTAGACCAAACCAAAGCTCGCCAAGGCCACGGCACCCGCAAATAGGCCAATCGCGAGCCAGACCTTGGAGTTCGCAGTCACCGCAACACCGCGATCGGCCAGCGGCAAGCACCCGAGCCATTCAGTCACGTCATTGGCGGCGTCTTGTGGGGCAAGTAGTAACAGGATGTCACCGGCCTCAATTACGGTTTTACGCATCTGGGATTTTACGGCTTTGCCTTTGCGCGACAGCCCCATCAGCACGGTGCGCTGGCGCCATGCCAATCCGATGGCTTCGGCCGTCTTGCCCGTAATGCGCGAGGTTTCTGTCGCGACCACTTCGATTTTAACCAAACCATCTGTCGCCGCGAGGAGTTCTTCGCGCTTGCTGTCCGCGAAGTCGAGGTTCAGGGCGGCGCGAAATTCGTCCAACGCTTCTGGCACGGCTTCCATAACCAGAACATCACCAGCACTTAGTTTAGTGTTCTTGGCCGTCCCATAACGGCGCTTGCCGTCGCGGATAAGTCCAAGGATCGCAACATCGTTTTTCTCAGCGACTTCATAGAGTTCCGAGACGCGCTTGCCGATGTGCTTGCTCTTTTCGGGCACCGTAAGCTCGGCCAGATAATCCGTGTAGCTTTCAAGCGTGCCGCCTGTTGTTTTACCCTCGCGGGTGGGGATCAAACGCCAACCGATAAGGGCCACGAAAATCAAGCCCGCAATCGCGGTGATGCCGCCTACGGGGGCGAAATCGAACATCTTGAACGGCGCGCCCAAGGTGTCCTCGCGGATGGACGCGATGATGATGTTCGGGGGCGTGCCAATCAGGGTGGCCATGCCACCGAGGATGGTCGCAAAGCTGAGCGGCATCAGCGACAGGCCGGGATCGCGCCCTGCTTTGCGCGCGGTTTGAATGTCGACGGGCATCAACAACGCAAGGGCTGCGACGTTGTTCATAAAGGCGGACAACAGCCCGCCAATCGCGCCCATGATCGCGATGTGCGCGCCTAATTTGCGCGACGCATCCACCAGCGTGCGGGTGATCAGGTAGACGGCCCCAGAGCGCACCAAGCCTGCCGAGACCACAAGCACCAGCGCCACGATGATCGTCGCGGGATGGCCGAAACCAGAAAACGCGTCTTTGGTGGGAACCGCCCCCAAGACCACGCCGACCATAAGTGCAGTGAAGGCCACAAGATCATAGCGAAAACGCCCCCACAAAAGCATCCCGAAGACCGCGGTGAAGAGCGAAAAGAGGATGATTTGATCTGTTGTCATGGGCTAGGTGTAGCGCGTCAGGTTGGGGGCGAAAACCGTGTAATTTTCGCGTACACAACCTGTCTGTACAGTGTGCAGCAGATTTGAGCGCCTTGTTGGGATTGCAGGCCTGCGGGTGCGTGCCCTATAGAGGGCCGCGAAACAGCAAACTTATTAACAGATTACCTGATCGGGAGACGTCGCATGGCAGGCCACTCAAAATGGGCGAATATTCAGCACCGCAAAGGGCGCCAAGATAAAATTCGTGGCAAGCTGTTTTCCAAGCTGTCCAAAGAGATCACGATTGCCGCCAAAATGGGCGACCCTGATGTGGACAACAATCCGCGCCTGCGCATGGCCGTGAAAGAGGCCAAGAGCCTGTCGATGCCAAAGGACAACATCGACCGCGCCATTAAGAAAGCGATTGGGGGCGATGCCGAGAACTACGACGAGATCCGCTATGAAGGCTACGGGCCCGGTGGTGTTGCCGTGATCGTTGAGGCGATGACCGACAATAAAAACCGCACAGCGTCTACGGTGCGTTCTACGTTCTCGAAAGCGGGTGGGAACCTGGGCGAGACTGGCAGCGTTGGTTTCATGTTCGATCGCAAGGGCGAGGTTGTCTACCCGGTTTCTGTGGGCGATGCTGACACGGTGATGATGGCTGCAATTGAAGCGGGCGCGGAAGACGTGCAAAGCGACGAGGTAAGCCACGTTATTTTATGTGCTGACACGGACTTGAACGAAGTCTCAACCGCGCTGGAAGCTGAGCTTGGCGAATCTGAATCAACGAAGTTGATCTGGCAGCCAAATATTCAATCCGATTTGGATCTTGAAGGCGTTGAAAAGCTGATGCGCTTGGTCGATGCACTTGAGGATGACGATGACATCCAGAAAGTCACGACCAATATGGATGCATCTGATGAGGTCATGCAGGCTTACGCTGAAAGCGAAGGCTGAAGCGGCAAAACCCTCAAAGGATTTTGGGATGAATTCCTTTGAGGAATTCAGGTCGGGGAATGTGAATTGCTGACGGCTTACTTAAACGGTTTTGGCGTTTCGTTTACTTTGATCTTGGCGATTGGGGCGCAAAACGCGTTTTTGTTGAAGCAAGGATTGCGGCGCGAACATGTGCTGCCTTTGATCTTGGTTTGCGCGTTTTCAGATGCGTTTTTGATGACGGTCGGGGTGTTTGGATTCACCGCGTTGACAGGCGTGTTGCCTGCGCTAGCCCCTGTAATGCTGTGGCTCGGGGCGGCGTTTTTATTCGTTTATGGGGCGTTCAGCTTTTGGCGTGCATGGAAAGGCGGCGCGGCCTTGGACCCCGCGACAGGGGCTGCGACATCCTTGAAAGCGGCAGTGCTGTTTTGCCTCGCGATCACCTATTTGAACCCGCATGTGTATTTGGACACGGTGTTGCTTGTCGGGTCTATCGCGACACGTTTTGAAGGCGCGGAAGTCGCGTTTTGGGCAGGGGCGGTGACCTCGTCCTTCGTGTTCTTTTTCAGTCTAGGTTACGGAGCACGACTGCTGGCCCCCGTGATGGCGAAGCCCGTTTCGTGGCGTATTCTTGAAGCGTTGATTGGTTGCGTGATGTGGGCCATTGCTTTGGGCTTGATCTTCAAGGGCTAGAGGCGTTTGGTGCACCTATGGCCGCACAAAATCGCCCCCTTATCGGAATGTTCTGGATGGTCCTGACGGGCCTGAACTTTGTAGCCGTGACCGCGATTGTGAAGCATGTCGGCAGCGATGTGCCTGCGGCGCAGGGTGCATTCTTGCGCTACCTACTGGGTCTTGTTTTCTTGATCCCGATGATACGGCCGATCATGGCGGCGCATCTGACGAAGCGGCAGTTGAAACTGTTTGCAGGGCGCGGAGTGGTGCATACGATTGCTGTTATCCTATGGTTTTACGCTATGGCGCGCATCCCGATCGCGGACGTCACGGCGATGAATTATCTCTCGCCTGTTTACGTGACGCTGGGCGCTGCGCTGTTGTTGAAAGAGGCGTTACCGCCGCGCCGTTTGGCGGCTGTGGTCATGGCGCTGGTGGGGGCGATCATCATTTTGCGCCCCGGGTTCCGGGAGATTGATCCGGGGCATATTGCGATGCTTGGGACCGCATTGATGTTTGCTGCGGGCTATCTGATTGCCAAGCAGCTAAGCGGTGAAGTCAGTGCTACGGTGGTCGTTGGGATGCTGTCGATCACGGTAACAATCGGTCTTGCGCCGTTTGCATGGGCTGTTTGGAGTCCCGTCAGTATGGCGGATGTCGGCTGGCTTTTCCTTGTCGCGTGCTTTGCCACGGCGGGGCATTATTCGATGACGTTGGCATTTGCTGCTGCGCCTTTGACTGTCCCCCAGCCGGTGACGTTCTTGCAGCTGATCTGGGCGGTATTGCTGGGCGCGCTTGTGTTTGGTGAACCCGTGGATGGTTGGGTGGTGTTTGGCGGCGCGGTGATCATGGGCTCGATCAGTTTCATCACCTGGCGCGAAGCCGTGGCTAAACGGCGGGTCACGCCGACGGCGCATCAGACCAAAGGCTAGTTCTGCACGCTGACCCCTCGACTCTTGGCGCAACAGACCCAATATAGCAGGCATGTCATTACCACCCGGTTTTCTTGATGAGTTGCGCACGCGGCTGTCCATTGGGCAGGTCGTGGGGCGTAAGGTCATGTGGGACCAGCGCAAGTCCAATCAAGGCAAGGGCGATTTGTGGGCGCCGTGCCCGTTCCATCAGGAAAAATCTGCCAGCTTCCACGTGGATGACCGCAAGGGGTATTACTACTGCTTTGGCTGCCACGCCAAAGGCGATGCGATTTCCTTTGTCCGCGAGACCGAGAATGTCGGCTTTATGGAGGCGGTCGAAATTTTGGCGGGCGAGGCCGGCATGCCGATGCCCAAACGTGACCCGCAAGCGCAGGCGAAGTCTGATCGCCGCACGCTGCTGGCCGAGGTTATGGAACAGGCGGTGCAGTATTACAGGCTTCAGCTGAAAACCGGTGCTGGTGCCGAGGCGCGGGCGTATCTGGCAGGGCGCGGGTTGAACGACGCTGCGTTGGAACGTTGGGAAATCGGGCTAGCACCGCAAGGCTGGCAAAATCTGTGGGACCATCTGACTGGAAAAGGCGTGGCCGAGGATTTGATCCTTGGGGCGGGCTTGGGTAAGCCGAGCAACCAAGGCAAGAAACCTTATGACACATTCCGCCACCGCATCATGTTCCCGATCCGCGATGCGCGCGGGCGTTGCATCGCGTTCGGTGGCCGTGCGATTGATCCAAATGACAATGCGAAGTACCTGAATTCCCCCGAGACTGAGCTGTTTGATAAAGGCCGCAGCCTGTTCAACTACGCCCCTGCGCGTGAGGCGGCGGGCAAGGGGCAGCCGTTGTTGGTGGCCGAAGGCTACATGGATGTGATTGCGCTTAGCGAGGCGGGGTTCGGTGCCGCGGTGGCCCCGCTGGGAACCGCCGTGACTGAAACGCAGTTGCAAATGATGTGGCGGATCGCGCCTGAACCGGTGATTACGCTGGACGGTGATACGGCAGGGCAACGCGCTGCGATGCGGGTGATTGATTTGGCGCTGCCGTTGTTAGAAGCCGGACAATCGGTGCGTTTCGCGATGATGCCGGAAGGCCAGGACCCTGATGATTTGCTGAAATCGGCGGGTGCGGGCGCAATGGGTGAACGCATCGAGGCCGCGTTGCCAATGGTACAGCTGCTTTGGCAGCGTGAGATCGAGGGTAAGGTTTTCGACAGCCCCGAACGCAAGGCGGCACTGGACAAGGCACTGCGCGAAAAGATCATGCTGATCAAAGACCCGTCCATTCGCAGCCACTATGGGCAGGCGATCAAGGACATGCGTTGGGAGTTGTTTGGCAACAATCGCAAGCAAACAAATGGCGTCCAGCAGCGCAGCACCTGGACCCCTAAAGGCGCAAAACTTCCAGCCCAGATGAGCACGAAAGCATCGCTTCTTGGCGGCGGTTCGTTGTCAGAAGATCATTTGCGCGAGGCGGTCATCCTAGCTGTGTTAATACGCAATCCGAAGATACTAAACGACTTTTATGGCGCGTTAGAGCGGATGATTTGTTCCGGACCAGACATCGCAACGTTGCGCGATGCGCTGTTGCGCGTTGAGCCGCAAGATGACGTCGAAGCTGCGCTCAATAGCGAAGTGGGTGAAACTGCCCTTGAAAAGCTCTTCGCCCAAGCCCACGTGGCGATTACGCCCGCTGTGCGGCGCCCGGACAACGGGGAACTTGCGCGGATGTGTTTGGCCGAAGAACTTGCCAAACTCACATCCCGTCGGGGCCATGCCCATGAGGTACAGGACGCCATTGATGAAATGAACTCTGATGTGGCCGATGAACGCCTTACAACACGATTGGCGCAATCCATCGCTGCCATGAACAATGCGGGCCGCCAAGACGGGGACGACAGCGCCGAATACGACACCTCCGCCAGCGGAGCGCGAATCAAGAAAGACGAAAGAAGCGCATTTGATGCACTTTTAGACAAGATCGACTTTGCCAAAGGCAGCAAAGGGCACTAAGAGCCTTTGCAACAGCGTTAAAATTAAGCCATTTGAGGCATTGCGAATCAGCCAAGGGGTTGGTTGATTCGTTCACAACCGAATCACCCGAATCAGTGGCGCGAATTAGCCGCTCGATATCGAAAGGGACACGACACATGGCCGCCAAAGACACCAACGAGCAGCGCGACGACTCGGACCATTCCTTGGACATGAGCCAAGCCGCCGTCAAAAAGATGATTGCTGAAGCGCGTGAACGCGGCACGATCACCTATGACCAGCTGAACGCCGTGTTGCCGCCTGACCAAGTGTCTAGCGACCAGATCGAAGACGTGATGAGCATGCTCAACGAGATGGGCATTCAGGTGACGGAAGAAGAAGAATCCGAAGAAGTCGACGACGGCACGTCCAAAGAAGTCGCGACGATTTCTGGCCGTGACGTTGTGCTTGGCGGCGCGGAAGCTGAAAAGCTGGACCGCACCGATGACCCTGTGCGCATGTACCTGCGCGAGATGGGTTCGGTTGAATTGCTGTCGCGTGAAGGCGAAATCGCGATTGCCAAACGCATCGAGGCGGGCCGCAACACGATGATCCTTGGGCTGTGCGAAAGCCCGCTGACTTTCCAAGCGATCACGATCTGGCGCGACGAATTGTTGTCCGAAGACATTTTGCTACGCGACGTGATCGACCTTGAGACCACGTTCGGGGATCAACTGGCCGAAGAAACCGAAGAGGCGGCCGTTGTGACCGCTGCAAACCAAGATGACAAAGAAGAAAAGCAAGAACTTGATGCCGATGGCAATCCCATTGCCAAGGACGACGACGATGATGAGGACGAGGCTGCGAACCTGTCCCTTGCGGCGATGGAAGCCCAGCTGAAGCCGCAGGTTTTGGAAACCCTTGCCGTAATCGCCAAGGGCTTTAGCAAGCTGTCTGACATGCAAGACGCGCGGATGTCTGCGACGTTGAACGAAGACGACAGTTTCTCTGGGAAAGAAGAAAAGAAGTACCAGAAGCTGCGCTCAGAAGTCGTTGAAATGGTGAACTCGCTTCATCTGCACAACAACCGTATCGAAGCCCTGATTGACCAGCTTTACGGCATCAACCGCCGCATCATGCAGATCGACTCCAACATGGTGAAGCTGGCTGACCAAGCCCGCATCAACCGCCGTGAGTTCGTTGACGCCTATAAAGGCCGTGAGCTAGACCCGACGTGGCTTGAAGAAATGGGCGAGAAGGCTGGTCGTGGTTGGCAGGCGCTGATCGAACGTTCCACCGATAAAATCGAAGAACTGCGCGCTGAAATGGCGCAAGTTGGTCAATACGTTGGCGTTGATATTCCTGAATTCCGCCGCATCGTGCAGCAGGTTCAGAAGGGCGAAAAAGAAGCGCGTCAGGCCAAGAAAGAAATGGTCGAAGCGAACCTTCGTTTGGTTATTTCGATTGCCAAAAAATATACGAACCGTGGCCTGCAATTCCTTGATCTTATTCAAGAAGGTAACATCGGCCTGATGAAGGCCGTTGATAAATTTGAATACCGCCGCGGCTATAAATTCTCCACCTATGCCACATGGTGGATCCGTCAGGCGATCACGCGGTCGATTGCTGACCAAGCCCGCACGATCCGTATTCCAGTGCACATGATTGAAACGATCAACAAGCTGGTGCGGACCGGTCGTCAGATGTTGCACGAAATTGGCCGCGAACCTACGCCAGAAGAATTGGCCGCCAAGTTGCAGATGCCGCTTGAGAAGGTTCGCAAGGTCATGAAGATCGCCAAAGAGCCGATCTCTCTTGAGACACCGATCGGTGACGAGGAAGACAGTCAACTCGGTGATTTCATTGAAGATAAGAACGCGGTTTTGCCGCTGGATTCCGCAATTCAGGAGAACCTGAAAGAAACCACGACACGGGTTCTGGCGTCGCTTACGCCGCGCGAAGAACGTGTGCTGCGGATGCGCTTTGGCATCGGTATGAACACCGACCACACGCTTGAAGAAGTGGGCCAGCAGTTCAGCGTGACGCGCGAACGTATTCGTCAGATTGAAGCGAAGGCGTTGCGCAAGCTTAAGCACCCAAGCCGCTCACGCCGTCTGCGGTCGTTTCTCGACCAGTAAGCGCTTGCGCAATTCCCATAGGGCGAGGACACTTGCCCTATGGAATTTAACATTCAAACCAATGGCCCCGGGCTGTACGAATTCACGGGGGACGTGGCCGAAACGGTTGCGGGCACTGGTGTGCTTACATTGTTTGTGCAGCACACGTCCTGTTCGCTGCTGATCCAAGAAAATGCGGATGCCGAGGTCAAATCTGACCTGACCGCGTTCTTTGATCGTCTGGTGCCAAATGCAAACCATCCGTCCATGTCCTATCTGCGCCATACCTATGAGGGGCCGGATGATATGCCAGCCCATATCAAGGCGTCGATGCTGCCAACCAGTTTGCAAATTCCTGTGATTGATGGGGCTTTACAGCTTGGAACATGGCAAGGAATTTACATTTTCGAACATAGAACCGTGCCGCACACGCGGCGCGTTATAGGGATGATGAGATGAGTGTTTCAGCTGCACAAACAACGGCGATCAACTGGGTTGAAACTGCACGCGATGGCCTATCGACAGACTGCGCGCACATCTTTTCTTATGGTGAACCCGCATGGCGCGAGTATCGTTCGGCCGCTTGGTATGTTGAAAGGTTGCGGGCTGAAGGGTTTAGCGTCGAAGAGGGCAGCGGCGGCATGCCGACAGCGTTTTGCGCCGAGTGGTCGAACGGGGCGGGGCCTGTTGTTGGCATGTATGCGGAATACGATGCTGTGCCCGGGAATTGCCAAGCCGCTGGAACCAACGAAGCGCCACGCGAGGGGCTTAGCCCCCATGCCGCTGGCCATACGGACCCGCATTCTGCATTAGGTATCAGTGGCTTGGGTGGATTGCTTGCAACCAAGGCCGCGATGGAGAAGCATGGCATTAAGGGTGGGCTGCGCTTTACCGGTGAGCCTGCTGAAAAGGTGCGCGGGTCAAAACCCATCCATGCGGCCAAGGGCTACTATGATGGTTTGTCGGGCATGCTGTCGTTCCATCCGTTCTACATGCTGCCCATGTGCAATACCGTGCGTTGGGACACCCACTGCGGCGCTGCTTATTCGATGATTTATCGGTTTATCTGCGATGCGCCGCATTTGTTCGGGGCCAAAGATGGCGCGCCGATCCCGCAAAGCCACAGCGATATTCGTGCACCCGGCGCGAACGACGCGCTGGTGATGATGTATTCGCAGGCCCGTATGCTGCGCGATACGATGCTGCCCCATGTCGGCGGTTGGTCGATTTCTGAAAGCATCATCAGCACGGGGCAAGCCACGGCCGACAACCTGCCTGCGGGCCTTGCGGAGCTGCAATATATGATGCGCGTCCCAACAGTTGAGATGGCCGAAAATGTGTCTGCGCGGCTTGATGCTTTGGCAGAAAGTGTTGCTGCGCAAACGGGGTGTCGGGTTGAGCGGCATTGGGTTTGTAAATCGCGACCCGGTTTGGCGAACCACGCGATGGCGAGCATGGTCTGGGAGCAAATTCAACATGTTGGCGCGCCGGTTTGGGGTGCGGACGCGAAAAAACTGATGCGGCAGGTGCAGGAAAACTGTGGCGTGGCGCCAGATGAAGACCCCATATTACCCGCCTGTGAAACGCTGATCTCACCGCAAGATGCAGAGGCCATTTTGCGCGAAAGCCTACCGCCCAACCAGCGCAATTCAACGTCAGATGATTACACCGACATGACCTGGCATGCGCCGACGGCGCGGTTTTATATCGCGCGGCCCGCACTGAAAGGTGGACCATATCCTGCGTGGGCGATGAACGCGCTTGGTGGAATGGCGCAAACGATTGATCCGATGGTGCAGGTGGCGGCGAAGGTTCTCGCGTGTTCTGCGTTGCGGCTGCTTGAGGATGAAACGGTGCGCAAGGGCGCGCAGACCGAATTCACCCGCCGCAAAGCCGAGCAAGACATCGCGCCGCTGTGCGATTATCCGTCGCCACATGGGTTTAAGTGGCCCGAGTATGTTGAAACAGTCAGGGGCCGCGGATGGCACATTCCCTAAAGGTTGCGGCTGCGGTGTGCCTTTTGGCAGGCACCGCGCAGGGGGGGCTGCCTCACAGGTGAGGTATCCTTCCTGATCTGCCGGATACAGGCGAGTGATAAATCTCTAAGCGTTTGTTTCGATGATCAAA
>JAHBAO020000320.1 GCA_018500065.2 Octadecabacter sp.
ACTGGCCGCCCTCAACCAAGCCGCCCTCCAGCTGGAACGCAGTCCACGGCGCAAATTGTTCCTCGAAGCGTTCTTGATGCCCCTCCTCGTCGCGCTTGATCGCCCACCAGAAGGGCTTGCAACTGGCGCTCCGGATTGGCTGGTTGCCGCGTGCAACGCCGCGCAAAACCCTGATGTCTTTCGCAAAGGTGCTGCAGGGTTCGTCGCCTCAACAGGGCGCGCGCATCCACACGTATCGCGCACGATGCGCCGTTTTCTTGGCATTACCCCGTCTGATTACGTCAACGCGCAACGCATGGAATATGCAGCCCGCAGGCTGACGGGCACGTCTGACCCACTTGCGGAAATCGCTACCGATTGCGGCCTGCCGAACTTGTCGCACTTCCACAAACTGTTTCTCACGTCCCACGGGGAAACGCCGCAACGCTACCGCCGTGCACGCCAACGCCAGCTGGTGCAGCCGCGCCCGTAACCCCGCGTAGCAAACCCACTGGACGGCTTGCCAACGCGCCGCGCCCGTGACAGGCTTTCGCTCCACAACACGGTGCTGAAAATGCAAACCACAGACTCCACCAAAATGCACTTGCCGACCCTCCAAGAGCCGCGCAATGACGGAATTCCGTTGGACCTGTCGTGGGTTAAGGCTGTTCAGGCGAACACCTCCGCGATTGAACGTCGCGCAGCCACCCTTCCGGGCCGTCGTTCTGTGAAGAAAGATTTTCAAGCCGCGTGGCTGTGCAAAGCGATCAGCCTGATGGACCTTACGACGCTTTCAGGCGACGATTCTGAGGGCCGCGTGCGCCGCCTGTGCGCCAAAGCCCGCCAACCCGTGCGCGCCGACCTCCTCAAGGCCCTCGGCATGGAAGGCCTGACCACAGGCGCGATTTGTGTGTATCACGATATGGTTAAAACCGCCGTCGATGCGTTGAAAGGGTCCGGTATTCCGGTGGCCGCTGTGTCCACTGGTTTCCCTGCTGGCCTGTCCCCGTTCCATTTGCGCATCGCCGAGATCGGCGAGAGCGTCAGTCACGGTGCCGAAGAAATCGACATTGTCATCACCCGCCGTCACGTCCTGCAAGGTAACTGGCGCGCACTTTACGATGAAATGGTGGAAATGCGCGCTGCCTGCGGGAATGCCCACGTCAAGGCGATCCTTGCAACAGGTGAACTTGGGTCGCTGCGCAACGTCGCGCGTGCCTCAGTTGTCTGCATGATGGCGGGGGCTGATTTCATCAAAACCTCCACCGGCAAAGAACCCATCAACGCGACCCTGCCTGTGACCCTCACGATGATCCGCGCGATCCGCGATTATCATGATCGCACGGGGCCGCGCGTCGGCTACAAACCTGCGGGCGGGATCAGCAAAGCCAAAGACGCGCTTGTCTATTTGTCGATGATTAAAGACGAGCTGGGCGAGCGCTGGTTGCAACCAGACCTGTTCCGCTTCGGCGCGTCATCGCTCTTGGGCGACATCGAACGGCAACTCGAACACCACGTCACAGGCGGCTACTCCGCCGGCTGGCGTCACGCGATTGGATAACTGCGCAATGCAAAATTCAAAATCAATTTCTTGGAGGCATCGCGCGTCATGACCGTAAAAGACATCTTCGACACCATGAGCTACGGCCCCGCCCCCGAAAGCGCGACCGAAGCACTGGAATGGCTGGCAGATCGCGGCGGCATCGCAGGCCATTACATCAACGGGCAATGGGGCCCGCTGCGTGATGATTTCGCGTCAACCAACCCCGCCACGGGCGAAAAGCTCGCGGGCGTCACCAAAGGCACCGCTGATGAGGTCGCATCGGCCGTCGCGAGCGCACGCAATGCCCAACCCAACTGGGCCAAAGACGGCGCAGCCCGCGCCCGCGTTCTCTATGCAATTGCCCGTCTGATGCAAAAGAATTCCCGACTGCTGGCCGTGATGGAAACCCTCGACAACGGCAAACCGATCCGCGAGTCCCGCGACATCGACGTGCCACTGGCGATCCGCCATTTCTATCACCATGCAGGGTTCGCCCAATTGATGGACGAAGAACTGCCAAACGCACAAGCGCTCGGTGTGTGCGGGCAAATCATCCCGTGGAATTTCCCGCTGCTGATGCTCGCGTGGAAAATCGCGCCTGCGCTGGCAATGGGCAACACGGTCGTCCTCAAACCCGCCGAATACACGTCCCTGTCGGCAATGGTGTTCTGCGAAATATGCACCGCCGCTGGCGTCCCCCCCGGTGTCATCAACATCGTCACGGGTGACGGTGAAACAGGTGCCGCACTCGTGGACTCCGACGTCGACAAAATCGCCTTTACGGGGTCCACCGCCGTGGGCCGCATCATCCGTGAACAGACCGCAGGGTCCGGCAAAGCACTGTCCCTCGAACTGGGTGGCAAATCCCCCTACATCGTGTTTGATGACGCCGACATCGACAGCGCCGTGGAAGGCCTCGTTGACGCGATCTGGTTCAACCAAGGCCAAGTTTGCTGTGCCGGATCGCGCCTCTTGGTGCAAGAAGGCATCGCCGAGCGCTTCTACGCCAAACTGCGCGCCCGCATGGACCGGCTGCGCATTGGCGACCCGATGGACAAATGCATGGATATGGGCGCGATCGCCGATGTTGTGCAGCTCGAACAGATCAAAGCAATCGTTGATGCAAACACCTCAGGCGAAATGTATCAATGCGCCGCCCCTGAGGGCTGCTTCTACCCCCCAACCCTGATCACCGGAATGTCGCCCGCCGACACGCTGATGCAAGAAGAAATCTTCGGCCCCGTGCTGGTCGCCTGCACCTTCCGCACCCCGTCTGAGGCCATTGAGATCGCCAACAACACCCGTTATGGCCTCGCTGCTTCGGTCTGGACCGAGAACGTGAACCTTGCCCTCGATATCGCACCAAAACTCGTCAGCGGTATCGTCTGGGTCAACGCCACGAACCTGATGGATGCAGCCGCCGGTTTCGGCGGCGTTCGTGAAAGTGGCTTCGGGCGCGAAGGCGGCTGGGAAGGCCTGCAAGGCTACACCAAACCCAAAGGCAAGACGACCAAAGTCACGGCCCCCACGCCCTTCACCACCACAGACGGCACGCCAGCCGACCCGCTGGATCGCACCGCGAAACTCTATATCGGTGGCAAACAAGCCCGCCCCGATGGCGGCTATTCTGAACCCGTGTTCAACAAATCCGGAAAACTCCTTGGCCACGCCAGCCTCGCCAACCGCAAAGACCTGCGCAACGCGGTCGAGGCCAACGCGAGCGCCAAAGGCTGGTCCAAATCCACAGGCCACCTGCGCGCGCAAATCCTCTACTACATCGGTGAAAACCTCTCTGCCCGCGCCGATGAATTCGCAACCCGCATCAACCAGCTGACAGGCGGAAAGTCCGGCGCCAAAGAAGTCGACGATGCCATCCAGCATCTGTTCACATGGGCCGCTTGGGCCGACAAACACGATGGCGCTGCCAAAGGCGTGCCGATCCGTGGCGTCGCGCTGGCGATGAACGAACCCGTCGGCAATATCGCCATCCTAACGGACGATACCCGCCCCCTCATGGGCCTCATCGAACCCCTCGCGCCGGCACTTGCGATGGGCAACCGCATCACCGCAGTCGCCTCCCAAGCCTTCCCGCTCGCAGCGACCGACTTTTACCAAGTACTGGAAACCTCAGACCTGCCCGCAGGTGTCGCCAATATCCTTACGGGAAATCACGCAGACCTCGCACCGCACATGGCCGCCCACGCGAACATCGACGCCGTCTGGTCATTCTCAACGTCAGACGTCTCAAAAATCATCGAGGCAAAATCAGCTGGCAACCTCAAACGCACTTGGGTCAACAACGGCACGTCGCGCGCGTGGCCATCAAGCACTTGGCGCGCCCAAGCGACCGAGGTCAAAACAATCTGGATACCTTACGGCGAATAAGAAGCACGCAAATACGCGCGCATAGCTTCTTTTGTTCAAAAATACCTCGGGGGAGTCCGAAGGACGGGGGCAGCGCCCCTTTTTCGCGCCCCGTAGGGGCGCCCCCCGCCCGCGGCACGCGCAAACCCGCTTACTTCTTACGCCACGTCCCTAGCCAACGAGACACCCGTCCTTTTCGTTCAGACAGATCCGCACTCACATGGTCATACTGGTCCCCAACCTTATCGGCCAACGGATCCACCGTGCGCTCGCGAAACTGCCGCCACATGGCGCGCAGAAACAAGAACCCTGCAATCAACACCGCAAAGATAACCATATTTACCCACGGAAACGGGCGGAAATCTTCGCTTTCGGCTGGGCGGATCGACACCGCGTTAGGATAGATCGTCGCCCAACGAATACGCCAACCATAATGGCGGATCACAACCCACTGATAGGGTTCAACCGCTGATACCGAAGCCGCCGCTTCTGCATGCAAATCCGAGCTGTCGAACTTGAAATACGGCGGGTAAATCCAGCCCGTATCCTCATTGCGGTAGACCATCGTTTCATTGCCGCCACGGATCAGCCCGAAGAAATAGGTCGCCTTGCGCTCCGTCGAAATCAAGCGCAGATCACGCCCGGCCGTGCTTTCCGCCGTCCCTGCATCCTCTTGCGCGTAAAACCAGCTTTGCAGGCCCGAAACGCTCTGCAAACGGCTGTCAACGTTGACGACCCGCGCGATGTCTTGCTGCGGCATAACGTAGTGCAAAAACAGCCCCAACACGAGGAACAGAGCAATGCGAAGAAAACGGCGAATATTGCGCATGATTTCAGCTTTCAGTTGATGAAATAAATGATTGTGCCAATGACGAATGGCGGAATGATGAAGACCAACAGGATCAGCTTTTTGCGAAGAC
>JAHBAO020000267.1 GCA_018500065.2 Octadecabacter sp.
GCATCAGGCTGTTGCGTCCGCTAAGGCGAACGGCGAATGGGTGGACGCGCGTCCGCCAATGTTCCGCTAACCACCCCGATCTCTGTGCGCCGCAGGACCCGCGGCGGGTGCTCAATCAATGAGCGTTCGTCGTGGTCGGCAGCTGGCGTAGCGTTCCGCGTTCGACCATCTTACAGGGAAACAGACGGACTTCGGGTCCGCGCTCGGGGTCGTTTAACATCTCGACGATAAGTTCAACGGAGGCGTCAATGATCTGCGCAATCGGCTGGCCAATTGTGCTGAGGTTGAAGTTTTGCCAACGCGCCATTTCCATGTCGTTGAAACCGATGATGCCAATGTCGTCGGGGACACGAAGCCCAGCGTCAGCAAGGGCGGATAGCGCGCCGATGGACAGCACGTCATCCCCGCAAAAATACGCTTCTGCCAGATTGCCACGCGCAATGAGGCGTTGCATTTCTGCACGTCCTGCATCGAAGGAATAATCGGCCGCGAAGCTATGGCTGTATATGACGTCGGGATGTTTCGCGAGTTCTTGTGAAAAGCCACGAAAGCGGTCTTGCGTAGACGTCGCGGTTTCTGGGCCGCCAAGAAGGCCGACGGATGCATAACCGCGTCGCACAAGTTCACGCCCTGCCATGCGCCCGCATTCTGAGTTGTCGACGCCCACGACATGCACCTCGGGTTCGGTTGAAAAACGCCCGAAACTGTTGACGACCGGAACGCCTGCGTCTCGGAACGCTTTTGAAAATTCGGGCGAAAGCGTTGAGGAGGCGACGATGACGCCGTCAACGGAATATTGCTGCAAGCGGCGCACAGCGGTAAGGGCGTCGGGTTCGCCGCTGAGGTTCATCAAAAGCGGGCGCAGGCCACGGTCTTGCAGTTTGCGGGTGAATAGGTCGAAGACTTCCAAAAAGATCGGGTTGTGAAAGTTATTGGACACAAGGCCGATAAGCTTGGTGCGTCCGGTGGTCAGCGACGACGCCAAGGCATTTGGGGCATAGCCCAGCTCGGACGCTGCGGTTTCAACCTTGATGCGCATTTTGTCCGAGACAGACGCACCATCAGTAAACGTGCGTGAAACAGCAGAGGTGGACACGCCAGCACGGTTGGCAACATCTTTGAGGGTAACGGGCATCGGCGTGTTGGTTCCATATGAGCGATTGGCGGCGCCTGTAGGCTCGCCCTTCATTGTCGATGGAGCATGGAGAATGGAAAAAGGTTTTGCAACCGGATGCAACAAGAGGAGCATCTGGCCTTTGGCACAGGTTTGGGTTCAGGTAGGGCGGCGAGGGAACGACTTGCCATGTGCCATGTGGAGCGTTCACATATACCAACGTTGGTTGAGGGGGCGGCTGTGTCGGGCCGTCTGAGGGCTGATTTGGTGGCCGAGCTTGGTGTGCCGCACGTGGTGGTCGCGGGTGGTGCCGGATACGTGGCCCCAGATGGGCGTGATTTTGGCCACGACAGATGCGTTGAATTGGGCATGCACGGTATAAGCATGCCTATACAGGTTTGAAGGATATTTGAGCGAATGGCCCCGAAGTTTGGAACCAGCGGATTGCGCGGACGTGTGGTTGAACTGACACCTGCGTTGGTTATGCAGTATACACATGCGTTTCTTGAGGCCTGTGATACTGGCGGCGCTGTGCGTGTTGGGTGGGATTTGCGCCCGTCTTCGCCTGATATCGCCAAAGCGGTGATTGACGCAATTGTTGCGGCTGGTGGTACAGCGATTGTGGACGGAGCTTTGCCGACACCCGCGCTGGCGCTTGCCTCGCTAAGTGAAGGCCAAAGCGCGATCATGGTAACGGGCAGCCATATTCCGGCGGACCGCAATGGGTTGAAGTTTTACACGCCGCGCGGCGAGATTTCCAAGGGCGACGAAGCCGCGATCCTTGCGGTGTTGGGGGTGACGCGGGAAGGAACCGGCAGGCAGATTGATGCGCAAGGGGATGCAGTTGCGGCCTATGTCGCGCGATATGTGGAGGGTTTCGGCACGGATGCTTTGCGCGGATTGCGGATTGGGGTGTACCAGCACAGTTCGGTCGCGCGCGATATTATGGTGGACGTCGTGCAGGCGCTGGGCGCGGACGCGGTGCCACTGGCGTGGTCTGATACGTTCATTCCCGTGGATACAGAAGCGGTTGACCCTGCAACGCGCAAGCAGTTGGCGGGGTGGTGTGTTCAGCACAAGCTGGACGCGCTGATTTCGACGGACGGCGATGCAGACAGGCCGATGGTGGCGGACGCTGGGGGAAAGATTGTAGCAGGTGATGTGCTTGGCCCGCTGACCGCGCAGCTTTTGCGGGCGGATCGGATTTGCACGCCTGTTTCATCCAACACGATGGTCGACGCGATGCCGGAGTTCGCGCAGGTCGTGCGCACGCGCATTGGATCGCCCTATGTGATTGCAGCGATGGAAATGGACGGTGCGGCGAAGGGTGTTGGCTATGAAGCTAATGGTGGGTTTTTGTTGGGGTTCATGGCCAATGGCCCTGTTGGGCCACTTTCCCCACTGATGACGCGGGACTGCTTGCTGCCGATCCTGGCACCGCTTTATTTGACGCGAAAGACAGGCCGCGCATTGGCTGATGTGGTTGCCGATTTGCCCGCGCGGTTTACGGCAACGGACCGATTAACCGGGATTGTAACTGATGTGTCGGGGCCGTTTCTTGCGCGTTTGGTTGCGGACAAAACGGCGCGTTCGGAGGTTTTTGACGGCATGAACGCCGAGCAAGACGTCGATCTGACCGACGGGTTGCGCGTGACGTTTGCAGGCGGTGACATTGTACACTTGCGCCCATCGGGAAACGCGCCCGAATTTCGCTGTTACGCAGAGGCAGGCAGTGCCGCGCGGGCGGGTGAACTGTTGGCGTTGTATCTGGACAAAACCAAAACGCTTTTGTCGTGACCCTAGGCGGCGTTTGATTTCAGCGCTTTGACCGCATCGAACTGCGACAGGAAAACCTGTCCGGTAAGTTCTGATAAGAAATGTTCGCGCTGAAGGCGGTCCATTACCGGGCCTTTGACTTCGGACAAGTGAAGGAGCACGCCCATTTCGTGCAGGCGTTCATTAATCGCCTCAAGAGATTCCAGCGCGCTGAGGTCGACTTCGTTGATGGCGGAACATTGCAAGATTACGTGGCGGATGCCTTTGTCGCCTGCAACGCGGTTATGGATTTTGTCCTCAAGGTGGCGGGCGTTGGCGAAGTACAGGCTTTCGTCTACCCGTAGGGTAACGATGCTTGGATCGGTGAGGACATCGTGGCGCAGGATATTGCGGAAATGTTCAGTGTTCGGCACTTGGCCAACTTCTGCGATATGGGGTTTGGATGATTTGTAAAGGTGCAGCAGGATCGACAGGCCGACACCTGCGGAAACGCCGACCTCAACCCCCAATGCCAGTGTCAGCAGGATCGTCGCGAGCACGGCTATGAAGTCGGCCTTTGAATAGGTCCAGCTGCGTTTCAGGATTGAAAAATCCACAAGGCTGAGGACAGCGACGATGATGGTCGCGGCCAAGGTGGCCTTGGGTAGGAAGTAAATCAGCGGTGTGAGGGCGAGGGCGGCGATGGCAAGGCCGATCGCAGTGAAGGCACCAGCGGCAGGGGTTTCAGCGCCAGCATCAAAGTTAACAACAGAACGCGAGAAACCACCTGTTACGGGAAAGCCACCCGTCAGCGACGCACCAATGTTGGCCGCGCCAAGCCCGATCAGTTCTTGGTCGGGGTCAATGCGCTGGCGCTTTTTGGCGGCCAGCGTTTGCGCCACCGAAATAGATTCAACGAAACCGATGATTGAGATCAAGAATGCGGGCAAAAGGAGTTGCCCGAGGAGGTCGGGTGAGAAGGAGGGCAGTGTTAAGGGCGGCAGGCTTTGTGGGACTTCGCCAACAATCTTGACGCCCTTGTCCGCCAGCCCGAATAGCCAAACAGCAAGGGTGGTGAGGACGACAACGGCGACGGGGCCGGTTTTAACCAAGACACCCGTTAGGCCGCTTGATAGGCCAAGGCCCTGCAGGAGTGGTTTGAGGCCTTTGCGCACCCAGAACAAAAAGCCTGTGGCGATGACGCCGATGATGGCCGTGATCCAGTTGGTCTCGCTAAGGTGTGTGCCCAAGGATATGACCAGTTCCAGCAGGTTGTGGCCGTGCGCGTCGATCCCAAGGATGTGTTTGAGCTGGCTGGCAGCGATGATGATACCGGACGCTGTGATGAAGCCCGCGATGACGGGGTGAGACAGGAAATTGGCGATGAACCCAAGGCGGAACAGGCCCATTGTCAACAGCATCACGCCTGACAAACCTGCCAGTGACAGTGCCGCAACCGCATAGCCCATCGTCCCTTGTTCAACGATGTTGCTGAGTGCTGCGGCTGTCATCAGCGACACAACTGCGACGGGGCCAACAGCCAACGCGCGGCTGGTTCCGAACACCGCATAAAGCATGATCGGGACGATGGACGCGTACAGACCCGCCTCAGGCGGCAAGCCCGCCAGCAGCGCATAGGCCAATGACTGCGGGATCAGCATGATCGTCACGATCAGCGCTGCCACAAGGTCATTTGTGAGGGCAGATCGGTTGTAGGCCCGCCCCCATGTCAGAATGGGCAGGTAACGCGCTATGTTTAAATTCATCGGGTTCTCAAGGTGTTAGGGGCCCTTGCGGTGGCTGCAAGGGCCAATGGTTTACTTATTTAGCAATGATCTTTTCGGGTTTTGCCATCCATTCACGGCCCTTCAGCATGCCCTTCCAATAGATCGGAGGCAGCATCTTTTCTTTCAGGAACCAAGCGGCGCGGGACGGCTTTGTGCCATCGACAATGAACTTCGGGAAACTGGGCAGCATGGTGGCGCCATAGCCGAATTCCGCCAGAACGATCTTGCCGCGCTCAACCGTCAACGGGCAGGAGCCGTAGCCGTTGTATTGCGCAACGGCGGATCCGCCGCGCATGTCTGCGATGATATTGTCGGCAACAACCGGCGCTTGGATACGCGCGGCGGCGGCGGTCTTGGCGTTTGGCGCGTTCATCACATCACCTAACGACCAGACGTTGTCATAGGTTTTGTGGCGCAAGGTTGTTTGATCGACGTCGACCCAGCCTGCGGCATCCGCCAATGGGGAAACGCGGATGAAATCTGGCGCTGTCTGCGGTGGGCAGACATGCATCATGTCAAATTCCATTTCGATCCGCTCGACAGGGGTGTCGGGCTTTGCCACGTCAAACCATGCTTTCTTAGCAGGGCCATCCACAGCGACGAGGTTGTGGAAAAAGTTGAGGTCCGCGTTATATTTTTTGACGTAATCCATAAGCGCGGGGACGTAGTCCTTGACGCCAAACA
>JAHBAO020000181.1 GCA_018500065.2 Octadecabacter sp.
CGTTGGGGCGTTCGCAGTCGCAACACCGTGCGCCTTTGGTTTCGTTTCTTGCCATTGTCCTCGGCGCGGGGCTGTCCGGCTTTGTCGTCGCGCAAATGGTCGGTATGGACAAGGACGCCACCTTCCTGACGTTGGCGGTGATCCTCGCGGCAGTGTTGGTCGCTGTGCTGTTTATTGAGGCGCAAACCCTTCGCACCGAGGAGCAGTCGCAGACTTTGCTTCGTCATCTGGCGGAGGATCGTTCTCGCGACGCGCTCGGGTTCTTACGTGGGCTGCAAGCACATCCTTTGGTGGAAGGGGCTGCCTTGATCGAAGCCCCGCAACTGAGCGAGCTGGACACAGTCGTTTTGAAACACATCTTTAAGGTCCGCCCAGTGCTGCGCCGCGCCGATCCACCGTTCACCGACGGGGCGGAGGGCGACCCCATCAAACACCTGTTCAGCATGTTTAACGCGAGCCACATTTTGTTGGCCGATGATGCGCCGGTCACGCTGGTTGCCTTATCTATGCCGTCCTTGGCGACCTCGCCACGTGCCGAGTTGGAATTGGCCGCGGTTCAACGCATGGCGCGTTTGAAGTCAAAGGCAAGATTATGATATCAAGGGACGTTTTCGAAACCTGCGTCACGCGTGCAGCACTTGCCCCGACGGTGCACAACACCCAACCGGCCCGTTGGGTACGGGACGAAAATGTGCTGTCGCTGTTCTGTGATACCAATGTTGGGCTTACCGTAGGTGACCCGACAGGGCGCGATGCCGCCTTGTCTTGCGGCGCGGTGCTTGAGGCGATGATGCTGGCATTGTCGGCCCATCAGATTTCAGCAGAGGTGACGCTCACAGGAAAAGACACTGCGCCAAATCAGGGCCTTGTTGCCGTGGCACATTTGAAGCTGTCAGACGGAACGAAAGACGGGTTGCATGCGCAGCTCGAGCACCGTTTCACATGGCGTGCGGCCTTTGCGCCGGGCCCTGTGAAGCTGTTTGGCTGGACCCGATCCGATGCACGGTTCGTTATGGATGAAGCGGGTCGCACATGGCTGGCAGAGCGAAACGACTGGGCCAGTTTTCAGATTATGCGGCAGGACGGTTTTCGCAAGGAACTAGTGAATTGGATGCGATTGAGTGACGCGCATCCGCGTGCAGGTCTTGATGGAATGGACCGAGCGTCCATGCAGATGAGCGCGACGGAGGCACGCATGGCGCCTTTTGCCTTGGTCAAGTTCTGGCGTTTCTTGAACGCTTTCGGCCTCACCAAGGGACTGGTTTCCGAACATAATGTTACATTAACTGCACCCCTTATTGCATTGTTCCATGCGGATAATAGTGAAAATCCGGTCGCGTCAGGCCGTGCGTATTTACGCATGTGTCTTGAGGCATGCTCGCTGGGGTTTGCCGGATGGCCGATGGCGGCCCTTTCCGATAATCTAACAACCAACGCGCAGGTCTGTGAGCGTTTCGGTATCGCACCAGATCGCCGGTTGGTGCAGGTCATCCGTTTCGGAATACCAACCGGAGAGGCCACAGCACGCGCGCGGCGTCCGCTTAGCGACGTGATCCGTTAGTCGACTGGCAACCCGCTGGGTACGGTTTCAGGGCGACCCAGTGGACGATCATGGGCAGTAATACCTGTTAATGCGTGAAGAAACGCTTCAATATCAGCCACTTCCGCTTCGCTTAACGCAACCGGGCGAATGTCGAGGATTGCTGCTTGTCGCGCCATTTCACGCGTGTCTTGGCGGATCGCAAAATCAACACCCACAAAACGTGGCGCGTCCGGTAGGGCTGCCATGTCAGGCGTCCATGCTGCGCGCGATGTGATCGGGTCACCGTGGTGGCGGATCATGTCTGCCAAGCGCGGGTAGGCGCCGTTGTGACCGTAAGGCGCGGTAAGGGCGACATTGCGCAACGACGGCGTGCGAAAGCGATAAGCGTCTGATAACAGGTCTGTTTCGCCCATGCGCCCAACATCGCGTGGCATTTTATCGAAGGTGCGTGTGCGGCCGGGGCCGAAGGCGGGTAGGCCAAGTGCATGAAAGCTTTGGTCTGTGAACAGCGCGCCAGAGTGACAGGAGGCACAGCGTGCCTCGCCAAAGAACAATGCCCGCCCGCGTTCCGCGTTTTCTGGCAGCGGTGTTCCTGTCAGCCACGCATCATACGGGCTGTCAAAGCTGCGCCATTCGGTCGTGATGAACGCGCCCAATGCATTGCCTATTTCGACGATTGTTAGATCGAGTGGTTCTTCAATTGTATCAAAGGCTTCTAGGAATAAGTTCACGTAATTTTCGTTGCCCCGAATGCGCGCTGCGATGATCGGCCATGCGGCGTCGATACGGTCATGGGTGGCACCGGCGATGTCGTTCTCGCCGGGGTTTCCTGCCATTTCGAACTGGGCCGTCAGGGGGAACAGCGCCTGTGCTGCCACAATGTTATCAAGGCCTTGGGGAAGCCATTCTTCTGCGGGTGAATCAAAGCCGTTCCCGAATTGATCTGAAACCTCCAACCGCCCATCATGGAACAGCACGTCGATAGAATTATGCCCGATATTCCAGAGGCTTGGGGCGTTTCTGGGGATGCGTTTGCGGATGTCTCCGACCGTGCGATCTTCGCCAAGGCCACGGCCGCCTTCGCCAATTCCCAGCGACAATCCATCGCCGCCAGCGCGGTCGTGGTGGTGGCAGGTTCCGCAGGATATGTTCCTGTTTCCGCTTAGTATTTTATCATAAAAAAGCAATTGCCCAATCCGCGCTTGCGCTGGGTCCGCATCCACGAAATCATCCATTGTAATCGGGTCGGCAACAGCCGGAGCAGCCCCCCAAACAAGGAGGCACATCGCGTGCACAACCTGTACACAACCTGTATGTACACTTGCCATACGCTTCATGTCGCTATTTTGGCAGTTTTGCTGACGCTCGCAAGCCCCGTAATCGCCGCTGACTTGGAAGACGCGCGTGATTTGATGGATGCGTGTGAGTTTGTCGCAGCGCGCGAGCAGTGTGAAGTTTTGGCGCGTTCAGGCAATGCGGACGCAGAAGAGCTTATCGGCGTGATGTATGCCCTTGGCCTTGGCGTGGAACAGGACGACGAGCGTGCGTTTGAATGGTACCTGCGGGCGTCCATGAAGGGGCACCCCGGCGCGCAATCTGGGATCGGCTGGTATTATGAGCTCGGCCGCGGGATTGAGGCCCCAGACTTGGTGCGCGCCTACATGTGGTACGCGCTGTCCGCGATAGGTGGGGACGTTGACGCGCCAGACTCGCTTGAGGAATTGACCCCGCGCATGACCCCCGAGCAACGCGCCCGCGCACAGGTTTTGGTGGATGACTACAAAGTCTGGATGTACCCGTTTCGGTGAAGGGGGATGTTCGATATGCGGACAAATTTACCGCTCTGTTTTATTTGGTTGGGATTAAGGCGCGTCTAAACCTTTGCGTGCAGCTTCGATTTTCTAGGCGTTGGGTATTTTCATCGGAACAGCGGTGTCTGAGCCGTTTTTCTGCTTTGGCATCTTGGCGTTTGGTTCGACAAAACGTTATAAAAACCAGGTGGTTAGGGCGAAAAATGCGAAGCGTAGAAGACGCACAAGTATGCCAGGCGCGATGATATATTCCATTCATCGCACATCAAGGCGCGTGCAACACCCGCAACGGATCACGCCACAGGTCGGTGCCAAGCCCCGTGCGGATATTGTAGCTGGCTATGCGAAGGGGTGTGTGTTGCTGCATACTGGTTATATTGCCATGCAACGCCGCAGTCGGAAGACCTATGCAAAAGATATCTAGCCCCATCGTCATTCGCGTCATCCAAGCGATCTTGGGGCTTGAGATCCTATCGGGCATTTTCACCCAAACATGGTCAGCGGTTTTCGTGGCCGTTGCGACTTTGGTTCTGACGTTCTTGCCGGAACGCTTTGCGGGCTTTTTCGGGATCAGGCTACCGCGCTCGATACTGACTGCGATTGTCGTGTTCATTTTCGCGACACTGTTCTTGGGTGAGGTCGGGGATTTTTACGAGAAATTCTGGTGGTGGGATGTGGGGCTGCATTTCATGTCCGCGCTCAGCTTTGGCGCAGTCGGGTTCCTGTTGATCTTTATGTTGTTTGAAGGGGACCGCTACGCAGCGCCGCCTTGGGCGCTTGCGGTGTTGGCGTTTTGTGTTGCTCTGTCGATCGGGACGTTGTGGGAGGTATTCGAGTTCTCGATGGACCAGTTGTTCGGAATGAACATGCAGAAATCCGGCCTTGTGGATACGATGAAGGATTTGATTATTGACGCTATCGGCGCAGCGATTGGGGCGTTTTCGGGGTATCTATACCTTATGGGGCGCCAGTTTGGCGGGCTTGGGCGCGTTCTTGAACAGTTCATTGAGGCCAACAAGCGCTGGTATAGTAAGTTGCGCAAGCGGGGGTAGCACCGAAGGCGACCGGTTCTTTGACATGGCTGTAAAATATCGTATTCATGTTATTGAATGTAATGGCCGGAAGGACGCGCCCCATGATCCGCACCAGTATTCTATCTATTCTGGCGGTAACGCCTGTTTTGGCGAATGAGGATATTGCCGATCAGTATCCGC
>JAHBAO020000167.1 GCA_018500065.2 Octadecabacter sp.
ATCAAGAAAGCCTACGACATGATCTGGTCCATCGTGGCTGAGCCTGAAGAAGGCATGGTTTACACCGGCACAGTCGTGAAGATCGTCGACTTCGGTGCATTCGTGAACTTCTTCGGCAAGAAAGACGGCCTCGTGCACGTCTCGCAGATCGAAAACCGTCGCCTGAACCACCCATCTGACGTTCTGAAAGAAGGTCAGGAAGTTAAAGTTAAGCTTCTGGGCTTTGACGATCGTGGCAAGGTTCGCCTGTCCATGAAAGTCGTTGATCAGGAAACTGGCGAAGAAATCAAAGAAGAGAAGAAAGAAGACTAAGGTCTTCGATCACACTTCGAACAAGGGCCCCGATGGAAACGTCGGGGCCTTTTGCGTTTTATTGGTATGGAATCCCTGAACGAGACGTGATCAGCAGAACCTTGCCGACCACCCCCAACACAGGGCATAAAACCCACAGTTAATGTATTTCTGGGGAAGTCCGATGATCACGCGCCGCCATTTCTTGAACACAGCCGCTGCTACAGCTGGCCTTGCTGCCACCTCAACGAACGCGCAGGGCTATCTGATCCCGGAACAGCAATTGCCGCGCATCGTGCGCATTGACCGTGACTACGCCCCCGGTGAAGTCCACGTCGAACCAAGCAATTTCAAGCTTTATCTGATGCTCGGCCCAGGTCTCGCGATGGAATATTCCGTTGGGATCGGCCGTGCGGGTCTTTATGAATCCGGTGATTTTATCATTCAAGTCAAGAAAGAATGGCCAAGTTGGACCCCGACACCAGACATGATTGAACGCGATCCTGGCTCCTACGCCCAATACGAAGACGGGATGGAAGGCGGCATCAACAACCCGCTCGGCGCGCGTGCGCTTTACCTGTTCAAAAGCAACCGCGACACGTTCCTGCGCATCCACGGCACCAACGCCCCACGCACAATCGGCAGCGCTGTGTCAAACGGCTGCGTGCGCTTGGTGAACAGCCACATCTCAGATTTGTACAACCGTGTTCCGCTGAATACGCGCGCTGTCCTGCACTAAGTGCTTGCAACTTAGGCGTAACAAATAGGTCCCTGCATATTGCATGGGGCCTTTTTTGTGCATTTTCCCCTATGTGGAGCGTCCAAATTTGATCCACCATCGCTTTCAATTGCTCAAACAGTGGGCAGAAACGGGAAAGGGAACATCATGAAAAAACCATTGGCCGAATTTATCGGCACATTCACACTCGTCCTCCTTGGTTGCGGTTCAGCCGTTATCGCAGGCGACGCAATCGGCTTCACGGGCATTAGTTTTGCCTTCGGTCTCGCACTCATTGGCATGGCATACGGTATTGGTGCTGTGTCCGGTTGCCACATCAACCCAGCCGTCTCATTGGGCGCAGTCGCCGCGGGTCGTATGACTATTGGCGAAGCAATTCCATACATGATCGCACAAGTTGCTGGCGCAATCGCAGCCGCCGCGATCCTTTACATCATCGCATCCGGCAGCGCCGGATACGCAGGCGGAATGGGGCAGAACGGCTGGGGCGAAGGTTACCTTGGCGAATACAACATGACGTCGGCATTTGTATTCGAAGTTGTGGCAACATTCCTGTTTATGGTCGTCATCCTTGGCGCGACGGGCAAAGGCGCACCAGCGGCTATGGCGGGTCTCGCGATTGGTCTGGCGCTCGTTGTCATCCACCTTGTGGGGATCAACGTCACAGGCGTTTCCGTGAACCCTGCACGTTCCATTGGCCCAGCCTTGTTTGCTGGCGGATCTGCAATCGCACAACTGTGGTTGTTTATCGTTGCACCAGTCATTGGTGCAGTTGCAGCGGGCCTGTTGTTCAAAACCGGCCTGCTTGACCCAGACGACGCGTAAATACGCGCTCATAAACGCAAAAGGCCCCGCCAAATGGACGGGGCCTTTTTATTGTCGATTTACACGTCTTACTTCGGCAATTTCGCCATCCGCAGATACGGCAATTTGGTGTCAATGGACCCATACTTGGCAATCGCGTCCTCATCAGACACGCCCATCGGCACAACAACGTCCTGCCCGATTTCCCAGTTCGCTGGTGTTGCCACGTTTTCACGTGCCGCTGTCTGCAAACCGTCAAGCGCACGCAAAACCTCGGCAAAGTTACGGCCGACATTCATCGGGTAAGTCATGGACAGTTTCAGCTGCTTGTCTGGCCCAATAATGAAGACCGAACGCACAGTCGCGGAATCCGCTGGCGTGCGACCATCAGGCATGTAGGCCTCGGCTGGTAACATGTCGAACGCCTTCGCCATCGCCAAATCGGAGTCAGCAACAATTGGAAAACCCGCCTTTGCACCGCCAACAGCCTCGATGTCGGCCTTCCATTTCTTGTGCTCTTCCACACCGTCAATGGAAATACCCAGCACCTTCGTACCGCGTGCGTCCCATTCGTCTGCAAGCTGTGCAACTGCGCCGAACTCGGTTGTGCAAACTGGCGTGAAATCTTTCGGGTGGCTGAACAACACAGCCCAAGAATCGCCAACCCAGTCGTGTAGGCTGATCGTGCCCTGGTCCGTCTCAACAGTCATGTCAGGGATCGTGTCGTTGATGCGCAGGCCCATGTC
>JAHBAO020000178.1 GCA_018500065.2 Octadecabacter sp.
GCCGCGCCCGCGTCTAGCAAGCCATAAAGCGCCGCACGGCTCACATCCTCGGGTAGCGCCGCAATCTGCGCCGTCACGCTTTCCAAGGTCTCGTTATACCGAGCATAGGGCACACATTCACCCCACCCGACAACACCACCGCGGGCCACCTTCACTGTTAAAACTTTTGCCTCAGTGCGCGACCCACGCGAGATGGTGAACACCTCCGCCAATCGAAATACGTCTTGCGAAACAGTGATGGTCATAACGCGGCCCCTCGCTTCTTTTGTTCTTAAATACCTCCGCCGGAGGCTCCGACAGGTATCGCAGTCGCAACTGCTAAAGCGCTTGAAGCGCATCCACCAGCCGCCCAGCGCCGTGGCGGAACGGATCAACAGTCGGCAAGCCCATGCGGGTTTCGATTTCAGCCAGACATTTGTTTGCTTCATCCTCCGTCAAATGCTGGGTGTTCACCGAAATGCCGACAACCTCGCACGCAGGGTTCACCACGCGCGCGAATAACAGTGCCGTATCACGCAGCGTCTCAAGCGCAGGCAAATTGTAGCCTGGTAAGCCGCGCATGTGGGTGCGTGTCGGTTCATGCGACAGCACAAGCGCATCAGGCTGGCCGCCATGCACCAACGCCATTGTCACACCGGAATAGGACGCGTGAAACAGGCTACCCTGCCCCTCAATATGATCCCAATGGTCGGCGTCATTGTCTGGCGTCAGATATTCAACTGCACCCGCCATGAAATCTGCGACGACTGCGTCCAATGGCACGCCGCCACCCGTAATCAAAATACCTGTTTGCCCGGTTGGGCGGAACGTGGACTTCATACCGCGCTTGCGCATTTCAGCGTCCATCGCGAGGCCCGTGTACATTTTACCGACAGAGCAATCCGTCCCAACAGCCAAACATCGCTTACCCGTCCGTTTCACACCAGACGCGATCGGATACGCGACCGACGGAATACGAACGTCATGAAGCGTGCGTCCAGCGACGTGTGCGGCAGCAACCAAATCATTTTCGTCGCGCAACAGGTTGTGCAAACCCGAGGCCAGATCAAAGCCCATTTCAAGCGCCTCGATCAGCACATCTTTCCACGCCTGCGAAATAACCCCGCCACGGTTGGCAACACCAATCACCAAAGTCCGCGCACCTGCGTCCCATGCTTCTTGCAACGTCAGATCGTCGATCCCGACGCTTGCTCCACAGCCCGCAAGACGGAACTGCCCCACTGCGTTTTCAGGACGCCAGTCTTTGATGCCTTGCGCGACCTTTGCCGCGAGTTGATCCGGCGCATCGCCGAGGAACAAAAGATAAGGTGTGGGAATCATGGCAGCCTCCTAAGGTTTTGCACAATGTGGGGCAGCTTCAGCGGGATGTCGTTCCCTTTCAGAGGCGAAAGTGGGAAAGTTAAGTGGATTCTTGCGCAATTTGGTCATTCAACGCGAAATTATTCCGATGGCCATATTTCTGCACGCGCGAATTCGCACTTGCAGCATCTTGCGCAATAATCTACCCCTCAGACGAACCGATACGTAATTTCATTACCTCAAGGATTCTTCATGTCTTTTCGCCTGCAACCCACACCAGTCGCCCGCCCGAACCGTTGTCAGTTGTTTGGGCCAGGGTCGAACACCAAACTGCATCCTAAAATGGCGGCGAGTGCAGCGGACGTTATCAACCTCGATCTTGAAGACTCCGTCAGCCCGTCTGACAAAGACACCGCGCGGGCGAATGTGATTGAGGCGATCAACACGATTGATTGGGGCACCAAAACCCTGTCCGTGCGGATCAACGGATTGGACACGCCCTATTGGTACCGCGACGTTGTTGATGTGCTGGAACAGGCGGGCGACCGTTTGGACATTATCATGATCCCCAAGGTCGGCTGCGCGGCTGATATCTATGCCGTTGATGCGCTGGTCACAGCGATTGAAACCGCCAAAGGGCGCAAAAAACCTATTGGTTTTGAAGTTATTATCGAATCTGCCGCAGGAATTGCGCATGTGGAAGAAATCGCCGCGGCGTCCCCACGCATGCAAGCGATGAGCCTTGGCGCGGCTGATTTCGCGGCCTCAATGGGCATGCAAACGACGGGGATCGGTGGCACGCAGGAAAACTATTACATGCTGCACGGCGAGAACCGCCACTATTCGGATCCGTGGCACTGGGCGCAAACGGCAATTGTTGCAGCCTGCCGCACGCACGGTGTTTTGCCCGTGGACGGCCCGTTCGGGGACTTCTCGGATGACGAAGGTTACCGCGCACAGGCACGGCGCAGTGCGACGCTGGGCATGGTTGGCAAATGGGCCATTCACCCCAAGCAAATCGCACTCGCCAACGAAGTGTTCACCCCGTCCGAGGAAGCCGTAGCTGAGGCCCGCGAAATCCTCGCGGCGATGGCGGACGCCACTGCTCGCGGCGAAGGGGCCACCGTTTACAAGGGGCGCTTGGTCGACATCGCCAGCATCAAACAGGCCGAAGTCATTGTAAAACAATCAGAAATGATCAAAGGTTAAGGCGAACTTCACTCGCCGTTAACATTTGCAAGATTTTCCCGTTAGGCCTGTGTGCACAACCTGTACACATCCCGTACACAACCTGTATGGCTCTTGAGGCATACTTTTGGCGTTAACCGTTTGTTGGCGCTGCGAAAAGTGCAGTTTAGAAAACTCTTAGTCGCAGGCCAACGCGCGACTTTGTTTACCTCATTGGCTGTCCATCGGGTGAACCCAAACCTCGGCCTCGGGTTCATGGGACGCGCGCGTGCCGTCCGTTGCCGCGCCCAGACGTTTTGCGACAGCTTGAGAGCGCGTATTATCTGCGTCGATGTAACTATAAAGCTTTGTAATCCCTAAATCATCACGGGCCCATTTCTTGACGGCAATCGCAGCTTCGGTCGCGAAGCCTTTCCCCTCGGCACCTTCAAACAGATGCCATGCGAGTTCGACGTCCGGCCAGTCGGAATGCTTGAGGAGCCCCACGCGGCCAACGGGCTGGTTAGTTTCCTTTTCAACAACCGTGAAGAAGCCGAAGCCGTGCCACTGCCAATGACCAGTGCCAATCAAAAACCCGAACCACGCCTGCTCGGCTGTACCCGTTTCTCCCATCGCGATCATAGACGGAGCACTGGTCATGAAGCGGGTGAATTCCGCTAAATCGTCGCGTTCCGGTCCACGCAAGATCAACCTTTGTGTGCGCAGTACGGGTGCAGTCGTGAGATTTTGCATGTGCCGCCTTCTTCGCAGACCTGGGTTCAAATCAAATTTAGTATAGCGAACGGTCACGCGCGGCAAAGTGGCTAGTCAGCCAGCGGCATGTGACTGTCTGTCAACAAATCATCAGGCGCGGTTATCGTCGGATCGTTAAGGTACATTTCAAACGACGGCGTACCACGCAGCTCGGCTTTGTTCTCGGCCAGCCAAGGTCCGTACAGGTACTGATATGTTGGCGCGAGACCAGAGTACGGCCCCCCTAAAATGCAACACCCCACAACGCCCGCCATCCAGTTTCACCACTTTTCGTCCATCGGGCAGGTCGTCACCTGCCCAGATTACCCAAACATGGCAGCGCAAGTCTTCGGTTCTGGTGCTTGATCCACCACTCAGTGCAAATATCTGCAATACCTTGGACCCATATTTAGGTTACAACACAATTTCCTTCAGTTGATCGGGTTCAATGCCAAGGCAGACCGTTGCCGCTCGCATGCTGAGTTGCATTCCCGACCTTAGCAACATTATATCTGGGACAGATAAATTGGAGCGTTCCGCATGACAAACTACCTCGACTTCGAAAAGCCGCTTGCCGAGATTGAAGGCAAAGCTGCTGAACTGCGGGCGATGGCCCGTATGAACGAAGATATGGACGTTGAGGCCGAGGCGCAGGCGCTTGACAAGAAGGCCGCTGATTTGTTGGTCAGCCTGTACAAAGACCTAACGCCGTGGCGCAAATGCCAGATCGCGCGACATGCGGATCGACCGCACTGTAAGGATTACATCGAAGCGTTGTTTACAGAATACACGCCGTTGGCAGGGGATCGGAACTTTGCCGATGACCACGCGGTTATGGGTGGTTTGGCACGTTTGGACGGGCGGCCCGTGATGGTGATTGGCCATGAAAAGGGCAACGATACGAAATCCCGTATTGAGCGTAATTTTGGTATGGCGCGCCCAGAAGGGTATCGCAAAGCGATCCGACTGATGGATATGGCGGACCGGTTCGGTTTGCCTGTGATTACGCTGGTCGACACGCCGGGTGCCTACCCCGGTAAAGGTGCCGAAGAGCGCGGTCAGTCCGAAGCGATTGCGCGCTCTACCCAGAAATGTCTGCAACTGACGGTTCCGCTGGTGAGTGTCATCATCGGTGAAGGTGGGTCTGGTGGCGCTGTGGCGTTTGCCACGGCCAACCGCGTCGCGATGCTGCAACATTCGGTTTACTCTGTGATCTCGCCTGAGGGCTGTGCGTCAATCCTATGGAAAGATGCCGAGAAGATGCGCGAAGCCGCCGAAGCGCTGCGTTTGACCGCGCAGAACCTGAAAGAGCTTGGTGTGTGTGACCGCATCATTGATGAGCCGACAGGTGGCGCGCATCGCCACAAGACAGCGGCGATTGATGGTGTTGGTGCAGCGCTAAACTCAATGTTGAACGACCTTGAGGGCAAGAGCCCTGAGGCATTACGCCAATCGCGCCGCCAAAAATACCTCGATCTAGGTCAAAAAGGGCTCGCCGCTTGATCCGCAGCTGCATCGCTTTGATCTTGTCGGCGCAGGTGGCGTCAGCGGGTGGATTGATGGACCGCACAGTGACGTTTGGCGTGCTTGCCTACGATGAAACCGAAACCCCGATTTATGTTGGTGAACGCCACCCTGCCGTCGTGACCAACAGCGTCGAATACGGGTTGGAGCCAGAGGGCCAGCAGAACGGCTGGGACATTGTGCCAGCCATCATCGACATTCGCGATCAAAAGATCATTGTGACCTATCCAGACACGGTTGGCGGCGTTTTTCCGGAACCGGAATTCAATGGTTATGTGCTGGATTTTTTGACGGATTGCGTGCTGTTCAACGGCGCAGGTCAGGACGTTGAAAATTCGACCCTTGAACTGGACGACGACGCAATCTTCGTCGAAGGCTCAAAGCTGTATGTTGATATGGCGGGCCTCGAGTACGGGCCGCAGACGTTTATCGTGGTGGATGTCGATGTCGCCGACTGCCCGCTGAGTTAATCCGGCAGATCGTCCAAAATCAAAACACTAGAGACGCTGTTTTCGGTCGCGTTGAGGATGATGCGCAGGCCAGAGAAGCGTTCCGCTTGGGCTGGGGGTTCCCAGATTAACAAAGACGGGACGCTGCCAAGCGCTGTGCTTGTCGCGACAAGGTCGATTTCTGCAAGGACCGTGCCTTCGATCCAATCGGCAATGGCGGGTGTATCAACGACAAACCCGACACTGTTGGCCATGACATAGCTGTCTGCGACGGAGCAAACGCGAACGGCTGAATTTACATCCGTGCTTTCGCCCCATTGGGCGACGAAACGGTTGTCATAGATGATCGCATTGCCGCCGCCCGTCACGCTGTCAGACAGATTTGCTTCATCGTACACACCGACAGGGCGGCCCATGTCCTGGAACGGGGCGGTGCCAAATTGAACATAGGGCAGGCAGTGATCGCCGATAATAGCGGTGACGCGGTCCATGTCGCTGATGTCGCGCCACGAATTAAAACCCCATACGGCGATCGCCGCAACGCCTGCACCCGTTAGAAAACCCGCGAATTTCATTACCACATCCGTCCTTTGGCATACTCGGCGTAACCATCGTCATAGCCCTGCGCGTCAAATTCGGCCTGCTGTTCTTTGAGCAATTGCCCCGCAGTTGGAAGGTCAGTCACGGGATCGCCTGTCCAAAGCTCGGATCGCATGATCGCTTTTGCGCATTGAAAATACGCCTCACCCACGGTGATCACGATCACAGACTTGGGGTGTTTTCCATTTTGTTCGAAACTGGAAGTGACAGTGTAATCGTTGCTCAGCACAGCCGTGCCATTCACGCGGATCACGTTGGCGGAACCGGGCACCATGAACATCAGGCTGACACGCCCGTCGCGCACGATGTTGCGCAAGCTGTCGATGCGGTTATTGCCACGCCAATCGGGAAGCCAAAGGGTCTTATCGTCCACTATGCGCACCACCGGCCCGACATCCCCGCGCGGGCTGCCATCGGTGCCTTCTGTCCCCACGGTTGTCAGCACGCAAAAGCGCGCGGTGTTGATCCATTTGGCGTACTGCGGGGTCAGGCGGGTCACGACTTTGGTCAGTGATGCAGGCACCGCCGCATCATAAAGGGCCTCAAGGTCTTGGATACTTTCAACGGTTTTCATTCTTCAAACGCGGTGAAACCGGCCTCTCGCATCAATTCGTTTGAGCGCCCTTCTACGGCGTCTTCAAGGATTTTCATAAACACAGGTGTTTCCAATCCGGCAGGTATGCGCGGCAGGAATTCGACAACCGCCACACCCGGTTTGCGATAGATGCCGCGTTTAGGCCAGAACACGCCCACGTTGGCGGCAACGGGGACGCAGTCTTGGCCAAGTTCTTTGTATAGAACGCCAGTGCCGATTTTGTAGGGCGCTTTGACACCGGGCGCGATGCGCGTGCCTTGGCTGTAGATAATCAGCTGACCGGGGAACAAACGGCCCGCAGAAACGTCCGCGATCATTTTCTTGATCGCCGCACCGCGCTTCCCGCGTTTGACCGGAATACACCCGACGCGCAGGCCAAACTGCCCGACGATGGGCGCATATTTCAGAATGTCTTTCATGATGAAGCGGCCCGCGGGGATGTCGCCATAAATCATCAACACATCCAAGAACGACTGATGCTTTGCCGCGATCAAAACTTCATCCTGTGGGGGCGTGCCACGTACTTCGCACTTGAGGCCGATAAGCCAACCCGCCAGCCATTTGATGAACCAGCAATAGGACCGACAACACAGGTATGCATACTTGCGCGAAATAATTGCGGGGATCGCGAACACGATCCCCCAAGGCAGCAGCGCGAAATACATGACCACGATAAAAATCAGGGACCGGACCCATTGGATAGCGTAGCTCATGATTGCTCCTTAAGGGTGCGTAGAGCGGCTTGGCGTGTGGCGATGAACGCCACGAGGGCCGCAAGAATGGGGATAACCAGCGGCCAAAGCCAGTGCCAGCCCTGAAAGCCGAGGCCCGTCAGAAAACCACCCGCCGCATCAGCACTTGGCAGCAACATCACCGCCAACGTGCCGAGAAGCGTGCCAACGGCGGCACCAATTAGTGCACGTAGGGTAAAACGGCGCACAAACGCGCGGGCGATGTAGATGTCTTGCGCTCCGACAAGGCGCATCACGCGGATGACTTGCGAATTGGCGGCGAGGGCTGCATTGGCGGCAAGTGTAATCATCGCCGCAGTCGCCCCCGCGATCAAAAGCATCGACACGAAACCAAGCAAGCGAAGGCGCGAAGCGGCCTCAACCAAGGGTTCACGCCAACGGGTGTGGTCATCGAGAACGGCACCCGGGACTTCGGCCTGAAGGCGGGCGCGCAGGCCGGTTGGGTCATAGCCATCGCTGTCCTCGATGATTTCGATAAGCTGCGGCACGGGAAGGGTTTCGATGGGCAGGTCTGGCCCGAACCACGGCGCCAGTAAGTTTCGCTGCTCATCGTCTGTCAGCGGGCGTGCTTGCGCGATGCCAGGGGTGGATTGCAGAACCGTCAGGGCCGCACGTGTTTGCGCATCCATCTGGTCTTGCGGTGCGGAAATGCGCAGCGTTGATGTCTTGGCAAGTTCCGCCGACCAACGATCCGCCAAGCGGCCCGTCGCAAGGGACAATGCCAGCGCGAAAACCGCTAGAAATGCCATCGCGCCAGACGACCACAACGTTAGCCGCGCGGTGAAACCCGTTGGCGGCACGGCGCGATCTGCCTGCGGATCACCCGCGAGGAGTTCGAGAATGCGGTTTAGAATATCCATCAAATATCTGCCCCGGCCAGCTGCAAACGGCGATCTTGCAGGCGCAGGACGCGTGCAGAAACCTGTGCTTTGGCGGCACGAACAAGGCTGATGTCATGGGTCGCAATCAGCACGGTCTTGCCCATTTTGTTGAGTTCCACCAACAAAGCCAAAAGACGCTGCGACATTTCCCAATCGACATTTCCTGTCGGCTCATCCGCCAAAATAACCTCAGGCGACATAATGACAGCGCGTGCGAGGGCGGCACGCTGACGTTCACCACCAGACAATTGAGGCGGCAGTTGCCCTGCCTGTTGGGACAAGCCGACCCAGCCCAGAAGGTCCGTTAAATCCGATGACCTTGTGCTATGTCCCGCAACCGACAACGGTAATGCAATGTTTTCAGCAAGGGTCAGATGGTCAAGGAATTGACAGTCCTGATGCACCACCCCGATGCGGCGACGTGTATGGGCCACATCATCGCGACTAAGCGCGCGGGCGTCTTGCCCGAACAGGCGCACTTGCCCGCTGGTCGCGACCAATTCACCATAGCAAAGCTTAAGAAGCGTGGTTTTGCCAGCTCCTGACGGGCCCGTCAAAAAATGGAATGACCCAGCGGCCAGCTGTAGGTTCAAGCCGGAAAACAGCTCCGCTCCGCCGTAATTGTAGGCCACATTGTCCAGCTCGATCACGGTGGTTCTTACCTCTTAGCCGCTTGTTTGTTCGGTTTTGGCGCAAACCAGCGCTACATGCAATCTGCGCGAACAGCACTGATACGGCAAAACCTTTGCGCTTACCTCTCAGGATCGGTAAGATTCCGCAAACAGTGTGGGCAGAATGCCCGTTTGAAGCTGGGGAAAACGAAGATGCGGATGATTTGCCCGAATTGCGGCGCGCAATACGAAGTCGCGGATGATGTCATTCCGGCGAGCGGGCGCGATGTTCAATGCTCTAACTGCGGGCATACGTGGTTTGAACAACCCGGTGCATCCGAGACCGCCGAGCTTGGCGCACCGATTGAAACACCGCCCGAGCCTACACCGGCCCCTGCCCCAGACCCAGAGCCCGCACCTGAACCGGAAGCTGAGCGCCCTGCACCGCAACAGCGCGAAATGGATCCGAACGTTGCTGATATTCTGCGCGAAGAGGCCGAATATGAACAAGCGGCACGTCAAGCAGAAGCTGACCCGATCGAAACACAGCCGGACCTTGATTTATCACACGACCTAGACGAAGACCGCCGCAGCCGCGAGGCGCGCGACCGCTTGGCACGCCTACGCGGTGAACCCGAAGTTGAGGCAGCCGTCGGCGCAGCTATGGCAAAAGATGCAGAGGCCCCGCGCCGCGAGCTTTTGCCGGATATCGAAGAAATAAATTCCACGCTGCGTCCCGAAGCTGGACCATCCGAAGTGATGGTTGACGAGTTTGAGGAAGCACGCCCACGCAGCGGTTTCCGTCGTGGATTTACGCTGATTGTGGTCCTCGCGCTGATCGCGTTAGCGGTCTACATCTTCGCACCCCAGATCAGCGCAGCCGTTCCACAAGCGGAACCAGTTTTGACGACGTATGTCGAATGGGTTGACGGGCTCCGCTTCTGGTTGGACGGCAAAATACAGGGCTTTATTGATGGCGCGAGTGATGCACCTGAGCCAGCCCCGGAAGGGTAATCCCTAAAAGCGATCCAACAGACGGCGCAAGTAGTCGAGTTCTAGCTGCGGGCGTTCTTGGTCAGCCGAACGATTGCGCAGTTCTTGCAAAAGTTCTTCTGCGCGACGGTTTATATCGTCTTGCAGCATGGATTCTTCAGATCCGAATTGCCCCGTATTCCCCATCTGTCGCCCAAGCGGGTCACGGCGTTCGGGTTCGGGGCGACCTTCGGCATTGCCGGTTTGCGTGCCTTGGCCTTCTTCGAGGTCGTCCATCTGGTTCTCAGCCAGCGCTTGGCCCAAGTTGCGCATGCCTTCACGCAGCGCATCCATTGCTTCGGCTTGGCGATCAATCGCTTCGGCCAAGTCACCCTCGCGCAACGCGTCTTCGGCACCATCCATCGCGCCTTCGGCGCTTTCAAGTGACTGTTCAGCGCTTTCGGCGGCGTCACCCGACAGGCCCGGCAGACCGTTGCGCAATTGGTTCAATCCGTCGCGCAGCGCTTGTTGACGTTCCGCAAGACTTTGAGGGCTACCACCACCTTCGCCGCCCTGCCCGTTGTCGTCAGTAAGACCACCTTGAGTGTTGTCGCCCTGACCTTGTCCTTGGCCCTGTTGCTGGCCGTTCTGGCCATTGCCTTCTTGCCCATCTTGGCCTTGCTGACCGGGCTGCTGACCTTGCTGACCGGGTTGTTCACCCGGTTGCTGGCCGTCTTGCTGTCCTTGCTGGCCTTGTTGCTGGCCTTCATTGAATTGCTCTTGCAGGTCGCGGAAGGCTTCATCTGTCAGGTCTTGTTGGTCACGCAAGGTTTCTGCCAAATCTTCCATAGATTGCTGACCGGGCGTTTGCGGACCACCCTCGCCGCCTTCTCCACCTTCGGTCATCTGCAGGTTTTCCATCAGCTGGTTGAGCTCTTCCATCAGCTCCATCGCTTCGGCCATGCGGCCTTCTTCCATCAGCTCTTGGATACGATCCATCATCGCCTGAATTTCGCCTTGGCTGATCATCTGGTTTTCTTGGTTCTGATCAGGCTGATCGGTGCCGTTGGGGGACGGTTCCATCTGGTCGGCAAGCATTTGCATGTAGTCGTTCGTCGCCTCGCGCAGTTCTTGCATCAGTTCCGCGATTTCTTCGTCAGACGCGCCATTGCGCATCGCCTCTTCAAGGCGTTCTTGCGCCCGTTCAAGACGTGCGCGGGCATCCGCAAGTGACCCTTCTTCAAGTTGAACAGCAAGTTCCCAAAGCGCATCAACGACTTCGGTTTGAACTTCATCGGATAGTCCTGTCGTTTCCATCGCTTCAAGGCGACGGATGATAAAACGAAGGCGAAGATAGGTCGTCTCATCGGGAAACAGCTCGTCAGGGCGGTTGGACACCGCGCGCAGAACCTGTGCGACACGCGGTGCATTGGCTTTGGACCACAAGATATCACGGCGCTGTTCAATAATCGCGCGCGCTACGGGCTGGAAGAACCGCTTGCCGGGCAAGATCAGGTTTTCAGGGTCACTTGCGCCGGTTTGCCCTAACGCATCTTCGACTTGCATTGTCAGGATAACAGGGAAATTTGCCCACGGGTGCTGGCTGAAATCATCGATCAGCAGGTCTTCGAAATCAGCGCGGTTACCGGAAAACGGCATCGGCAAATCCAAAAGGACAAATGGGCGAAAGTCGGGATCAACCCCAAGACCGTGGCGGCGATCAACCGCGTTTAGATCCAGCTCGATCGTGGCGACACCGGCAATAATGCCGTAGTCATCCGTTGCGGAAAATGGCTGGGACATCTCGCCCTGCGCGTCGGCCTCGATCGGACCGGTAAGTTCAACGGTTGGTGCGGCGTCTTCAAGTAATAAAATTTTCCACGTCTGGCCGCCTTCACCCTGAATGGAGATCTCACCTTCTTGGGTGACCGCAAAACCTTGCTGTTGGTCTGTTGCCGCGCCCAAATCATCCGTGCGGCCAGATACCGTTTCGGAAACACTCAGCGCGCCGACATCACCGTAAAGGCGCAAGGTGATGAACGATCCTTTCGGGACTTGAATACGGTTTGCGATAATATCGGCCAGATAGAGCGTGGGTTTACCGGTGTAGGCAGGCGGTTCGATCCAGCCTTCCCAAACGGGGCCAGTTGCAAGCACTTCACCGCCCTGCGCTGGATTGGTCACGGAACCAACGCGCCAGATTGACCCAAACAAAAGCGCAACCATCATGAACAGCACGCCAATATAGCGCAGGCCATAGGGGTCTTTCGACGATACGCGCAAATCGGGTTCAACCGCTTTGGCATCGCGTGTCTTGGCTTGCATACGCTTTAGATGCGCGTCCCACACGGCCTCGGATGCGGCGTCGCCTGCACCGATTGTTTGAATGTCGTTTAACGCAGCAATCGGGCGACCTGGAAGGCGGGCATCAACGCGGGCAACGGCCTCGGCCTCACTTGGCCAATTCAGGCGGCGAA
>JAHBAO020000325.1 GCA_018500065.2 Octadecabacter sp.
AAAAGGGACGACGCGCATTTTCTAATTCCAATCTTATTTCTTAAGTCTGCGCACAGCGTGAGCAGGCATACAGGCAAAATCTTCGGCACTAAGGTCATTCGTTGGAATAAGTGTTTAGTTTCAACCGGGCCTTCGGTGAAATTGTCTTTAGATTTAAACGCTCGAAAGATACGTCATGCCGCCCCGTTTGGCCTGCCCCTACGCGCGGGTTTCGCGACGGGACCACCGAGACTGGAACGCCGTGTGAGAGATCTAACACGCACTGTAGCCACCCAACTAAATACCATGTTCAAAGGCGACTGTGCGCTTCACTCTGCACCTGTCCTGTTTTTGCACCGCCCTTGGCAGGCCAATCGCCTGCACTGCCAGAGAGGGGCGCGCGCCAAAATCATTTGGTCGAAGAACAATCGATTACGGATTTAGCGCATCTTACAAGTCGGTTTAAGATTGGCGGTTCTGTCGAAAAGGTCGAAGATCCGCTTCACCTTCCGCCAAGAAGGCGCGGTCGAGTTTACCCGCGTAATTTGCGGCATGTCACATTGAAGGTCGCTGAGGGCCCGCCAAGCGGTCACTCAGACGAACTTATTGACATAATTCTCCAGCGCTTCCTGACGTCCGGACCGCGGCTCGGGTGTGATCCCTTCCGCGAGAACACGCTTGGTGATGGATGAAAGGTCGCTCTCCAGCATGGCCTTCGCCACTGGCATCTCCCATCCTGCGTAGCGTTGCTGCAACGCGCTTTCCAGCCCGCCGTCCTCGATCATCGCCGCTGCAGCTTTCAGCCCCCGCGCACAGACGTCCATGCCACCGGCATGGCCGTCAATCAGGTCCTGTGCATCCAGCGATTGGCGGCGCAGTTTGGCATCAAAGTTCGTGCCACCCTGCCCAAGCCCGCCGGCCTTAAGGATGTGATAGTAGCACAAGGCAACTTCGGGCACGTTATTGGGGAACTGATCGGTGTCCCAACCGGATTGATAGTCATTCCGGTTCATGTCGATCGATCCAAGCATCCCTTCGGACGTGGCAACGGCAAGCTCATGCTCA
The DNA here is from genome assembly GCA_018500065.2 of Octadecabacter sp. GTDB lineage: Bacteria > Pseudomonadota > Alphaproteobacteria > Rhodobacterales > Rhodobacteraceae > Octadecabacter. The sequence goes on from JAHBAO020000325.1 coordinate 1,045, forward strand.
AACGAATGCCCGGCAAGGATCGCGTGACCCTGCTCAAGGTTCAGCTTCACCTCGTCTTCCAAACCATACTTGCGCAAGAAGCCGATGCAGGTTGCCGCATCGTAATCGTACTGGTGCTTTGAGGGCTCTTGGGGTTTGGGTTCGACAAGGATCTGGCCTTCGAACCCGATCTTGTGTTTGTAGTCGACCACCATCGACAGAAAGCGCCCCATGTGGTCAAGTTCTTGCCCCATGTCGGTATTGAGCAAGGTCTCATAGCCTTCACGCCCGCCCCACAAGACGTAATTCTGACCGCCAAGCTTGTGGGTCGCGTCCATGCAAGATTTGACCGTCGCCGCAGCAAAGGCAAAAACATCCGGATCAGGGTTCGTCGATGCGCCTGACATCCAACGGCGATCGCTGAACATATTGGCCGTTCCCCACAAAAGCCCTGTCTTCGAGCCCTCCATTTTTTCGCCGATATAGTCGGTGATCTCGTTCAGGGTGTTCAGGTTGTCGGCAAAGTTTCCCTGTTCGGGGCGGATGTCAGCGTCATGCCAGCAAAAGAACGGCACATTCAGCAGATCGAACATTTCGAACGCCACATCGGCCTTCATTTTTGCGCGGCCCATGTCATCTTGCGGGTGCCAGGGGCGGATGAACGTCTGACCCCCGAAAGGGTCCTGCCCTTCCCACGCAAAAGAATGCCAATAGGCCACCGCAAACCGCAGGTGATCCTCCATGCGTTTGCCCATAACGATTTCATCCGGGTTGTAGTGATGAAATTCTGCGGCGTTCACGCCATCAAAGAAACCTGTCGCCATTATGCGTCTGCCTTTTCCATTGGGTTCTTTCCAAGAATGATCATCGACAACAGGTCGTCATCCGATACATCGGCGATGTCGACTGTCCCGACGAGTTGCCCGTTCTTCATAACGCTGGCCCGGTCGCACAGCTCCATCACAGAATGCACATCGTGATCGATCAGGAAAATCCCGATCCCCTGCGCCTTTAGCTGCTGGATCAAGTCCGCGACCATCTGGGTTTCATGGGGGCCAAGGGCCGCTGTGGGTTCGTCCATGATCAGAATACGGGCGTTGAAATAGACCGCGCGGGCAATCGCCACAGACTGGCGTTGACCGCCTGACAGTGCCGAAACCGGTTCGTTGAACTTCTGAAAGTTCGGGTTGAGGCGGCCCATGATCTTGCGACACTCGGCCTCCATAGCGGCATCATCGACAAGCCCGAAGGGCGTCATCAGCTCGCGACCAAGAAACAGGTTTGATGCGGCATCCAGATTGTCGGCCAGCGCAAGCGTCTGATAGATCGTCTCGATGTTGTTAGCGCGGGCATCGCGGGGCGAGTTGATCTCGACGTTCTCACCGTTGATGAAAATCTCACCCGCATCTTTCGCATAGGCCCCCGAAAGAACCTTGATCAGCGTCGATTTACCCGCGCCGTTGTGCCCAAGTAGACCAACAACTTCGCCTGGATGCAGATCAACCGAAACATCGTCGACCGCCTTGATTCCGCCAAACGCGATAGAGATATTTTTGAGCTCTACCAATGGGGCTTGTGTCTGTTGTGCCATTATTTCGCCCCCACGCGTTTGCGATAAATGATGTCGATAAATACCGCGAGCACCAGAACCGTGCCAACAACGATATTCTGGAACGGCGCATCAACGCCGACCATAGCCATACCTGATTGCAGGCACTGCATGATCAACGCACCGATGATCGCGCCGTAGATCGTACCAAACCCGCCAGCCAGTGCCGTGCCGCCAATGACGGCGGCCGCGATTACCCGCAATTCATCCAGCGTGCCAATATCATTTGAATGGTTGGACAAGCGAGCCGATGCGACAACAGCCGACAGCGCGCATAAAAAGCCCATCAAGGCAAAGATCTTTACCGTTAGGCGGCGTGTGTTGATACCCGAAAGCTCGGCCGCGTCCGGGTTGCCACCGGTCGCGAAAATGTAGCGTCCGAACCGCGTCCGCTTGGCGACAATGCTCAGTGTGACGGCGACCAGAATAAGAATGAGAACCGAAATCGGCAGCCCGTATCCA
>JAHBAO020000094.1 GCA_018500065.2 Octadecabacter sp.
GGACATGAACGACGACGCCAGAATGAAGAATGGAATAGCCAGCAACGTATAGTGCCCCGCCATCGCCTGATACAGCGACTGCGCGACGCTGGCGAGCGAGCTGTCAGACAGCACCAACAAGAACAACGTCGAGGACAGGCCAAGTGACACAGCAATCGGAACACCAATCGCGAGGAAGGCAATGACCATGCCGAAGAGAATTACAACATCCATATCTTAAGTCTCCTTGGACAAGGCGTCGCCTGCCTCTTCCACAGCATCTTCCGCTTCGTGGCTGACGATCAACGTATCAATCTCGCCGCGCAAAAGCCGCACAAGAGCCTGCACAAGGCGGTACAACATCAGCGCCATCGCAAACGGAACGATTGCATACGGCACAAGGCGCGGCATTTTTTCGTACTCCTCGCCAACATTGAATGTGTTCTCCAGCCATGTTTGGGCAAATGGAATTGGAACATGGTCGGTTTCATACCACCCTTGGTCGCGTGAATTTTCAAAGCCCGTTGGGAACCAACGTCCCGACGTGGCATCAAGCCCCGCAAACGGTGCCCAGTAATCCCAAGCCCCTTTTGTCAACAAAACCGCATAAAAAATGCAGACGAGCGCGGCCAAAACGCCCATCACCCGCTTCGGGCCCGGCCCGACAATGTTTAGAACCGCGTCCACTCCAAGGTGGCTTACCACTTTGAAACCGTATGAAATGCCAAACAAAACCAGCCATGCAAACAGGACGAGCGTAACCTCAAGCCCCCAAATCAACTGGCTGTTAAATCCATATCGCAAAACGACGTTGATAAACGTCACAAGGGTCATCAACCCTAACAGCAGTGCTATGATGCTCTCTTCGAGCGTGTGAACGATCGCGCCAACGCGACCCTTCGGCGTATATGCCCCAGACATTTTTAGTCCCCCCACGACCTTGAACGGATCGGCCGCGCGCGGCAGCCGATCCAGTTTTTACATTATAAAACAAGCACTTAAAGTGCAGCGTTAATCGCCTGTGCCGCATCGATGTTTTCTTGACCTACATCGTCAACGAACTGGTCCCAAACCGGCTTCATGGCTTCAACCCAAGCAGCACGCTGCTCGTCTGTCAGCACGCGAACAACGCCGCCCGCTTCGATGATGGATTCTTTGGCCGCTTCGTTCACTGCAAAGGATTCAGCATTACGTGTCGTCGTAACTTCGTCCAAAATGGTCACGAACTGATCACGCGTGCCCGCGTCAAGGCTGTCGAGCCAGTCAACAGATGTCACAACAAGATAGTCGATGACGCCGTGGTCTGTTTGCGTTGTGCCGTCCTGAACTTCAAAGAACTTTTGGCCCCAAACATTGGACCATGTGTTCTCTTGGCCGTCGACAACACCGGTTTGCAGCGCGCCGTAAACTTCAGAAAACGCCATTGGCTGCGGGGACGCACCCATTGCTTCCATCTGTGCCACCAGAACGTCAGAGTTCTGAACGCGGAACTTGAGGCCGTTTGCATCTGTTGGCAGCTCAAGCGGAACATTCGCAGACATCTGCTTCATGCCGTTGTGCCAGTACCCAAGGCCCTGCAAGCCGCGGCGCTGCATGGAATCCAGCATTGCCTGACCCGCGTCAGACGCTTGGAACGCATCAACCGCGTCGATGTTTGTGAACATGAACGGCAGATCGAAAATGCGGAACTGGCGGGTGAATGCTTCGAACTTGGACAAGGATGGTGCGGCCAGCTGGACATCGCCCTGAAGCATCGCTTCGAGAACTTGGTCATCGTTGTAAAGCGTGGAGTTCGGAAAAACCTCCATGCACATTGTGCCGTCCATTTCAGCGTTCACACGTTCCTGCAGCAGGGACGCCGCGATGCCTTTTGGGTGGCGGTCAGTGTTGGTGACGTGCGCGAATTTGACGACGATTTCGTCGCCATCACAGCCCATCGGATCAGCGAAAGCAGCGCCAGCGGATAGTGTCAAAGCAGCAATGCTTGCTGCGTTCATGAGAAGTTTCATGGGTTTCCTCCCTAGGAATTGGAACCGGCCCATCCCTCTCGGACGGGCCACCGCTGCATAAGAGAATAGTTTTTAGCAGGTTAAAAGGGGGTATTCGCGCTCTCGAGTATTCAAGCTTGCAAATGCTTGGGCTTGTCATGGCAAATTCGGCGGGGCATCAACCCGTTATGAAAACCTTCGCGCAATCCCCAATCGATTCCGATTTCATCCAAGACCCCTACCCGTTTTACGACCGTGCCCGCGCGGATGGTGATCTGTTTTATTGGCAAGACTACGATGCGGTTTGCGCGGTATCACACGCCGCCGTTGCTGCCTGTTTGAAAGACAAGCGTTTGGGGCGGGAAATTCCAACCGAATTTGCGCCAGACATCCCTGCACACCTTGCACCATTCTACGCCGTTGAAGCCCATTCCATGTTGGAGCTTAACCCGCCACGCCACACACGTTTGCGTGGCTTGGTCCTGCGCGCCTTCACCTCGCGCCGCATCGCCGAGCTTGAGCCCGAGATTGAAACCCTTTGCCATCAGCTCATCGACGCCTTTCCAACCGGTGAATTTGACGTGCTGGATGCCTACGCCCGCACGGTCCCTGTCATCATCATCGCCCGTCTTTTGGGCGTGCCCGAAGCCCGCGCGGATGATCTGTTAAACTGGTCCAACGCGATGGTCGCGATGTATGTGTCTGGCCGCACCCGCGCCGTCGAAGACCGCGCAATTGCTGCAACCGAAGCCTTCGTCGCCTTCATGCGCGCTTTCGTTGACGAAAACGCAAAGCCCCCGCCGATGATCTGATGTCGCATCTCATTGCCGCTGAAGAAGGCGGCGAAAAGCTCAGCACGGATGAGCTCATCACCACCTGTATCCTGCTGTTGAACGCGGGCCATGAGGCCACGGTTCACACAATGGGCAATACCGTTAAGACCTTGCTGGAACGCGGTATTCACACGGCGGACGAGAAAACCGTCGAAGAAGCCATCCGCTTTGACCCGCCCCTGCATATGTTTGACCGCTACGTGATTGAGGACTGCACGCTGTTCGGCCACGCGTTTAAGCGTGGGGATACGGTCAAATGTCTGCTTGGGGCCGCCAACCGAGACCCCGTGCCCTACCCTGATCCAAACACCTTTGATCCGGACCGCACCGGCCCTGTAAACGTGGCCTTTGGCGGTGGCATCCATTTCTGCGTTGGCGCGCCACTTGCACGGCTGGAATTGCGCGTGGCCTTGCAGGTCTTGTTCGCACGCTGCCCCAACCTCGCCCTTGCTGGCACACCGCAATACGGCAACACCTACCATTTCCACGGGCTAGACGCCTTGCGCGTCACGACTTGACCCTGCTTGACCGTGGACCGCTGGCAGGACACAATTCCCGACATCGGGCGCAACGCGAACACCCCCGTGAGGCCCGTGATCTATTCTTGGCCAAAGGTTCGCATGTTCACCGAAAGGAAGCATGCGCTATGGCTGCCCCAAACGAGATTTCCTGCAAGCAACGTGTGCGCCGGATCGGAAAGCCCGATTGCCCTGTGATTGTCGACATCTCGATTGATCCTGATTTTTCCAAAGACCCGTTCGTGACCCCCGGATCGTTTCGCCACCCCCACACCGACCTTGACGCGCTGCGCGCACGTCTTTCTGGGCGTGCCTGCATCATAACCTGTCAGCAAGGCATCAAGCTTAGCCAAGGTTTAACGTCCCGACTTCGTGGTCGTGGCGTTGATGCGCAATACCTAGAAGGTGGCATGTATGGCTGGCGCGACGATCACATCCAGCTTGATGCAGCGATGCCGCGTTACGATGCATTGTATCGCTGGGTACGTGGTGGCGTGGCCGAAACCCACGCAAGCCTGAAAGGCGCGCCATGAACACGCCAGATATGGTCCGCTTGTTCGGGCGCATCGGATGTTTGTCCTTTGGTGGCCCCGCGGCGCAAATTGCGCTGATGCAAAAGGAACTGGTGGATGACCGCCCGCTGCTGACGCAACCAGATTTCCTCAAGGCGCTGTCATTTTGCATGATGCTTCCCGGTCCGGAAGCCATGCAATTGGCCACCTATGCGGGCTGGAAAATCAGCGGTATCCGTGGCGGCCTGATCGCTGGCGGGCTGTTTGTTCTACCCGGTGCGCTGGTCATTGCCGTCCTTGCGTTTACCTATGCCGCCCTTGGCACGTTGCCTTTGGTGCAGGCGGCATTTCTGGGCATCAAAGCGGCGGTTATCATCATCGTTGTGCAGGCCATCCTGAAACTGCTGGGCCGCGCATTGGGGCGAACGGATTATCGAATTATCGCCCTCTTCGCATTTCTTGCGCTGTTTTTATTCAACTTGCCCTATCCTTTGGTCATCATCATAGCCGCGCTTTACGGCGCTTGGGCCTGCACGGATCACACCAGCGTCAAATCTGCCCTGCCTTGGCGATACTCAATCGCGCCAATCGCTGTCGGTGGGGCGTTGTGGGCTTTACCACTGATCGCCGCGTGGCTGGCCGGCGCGACGTTTCTGCTTGCCATAGGGCTGTTCTTTTCAAAGCTGGCACTGGTCACCTTCGGCGGCGCTTACGCAGTATTGGCCTATATGACGCAAACGGTGGTGACGGATTACGGATGGATCAGCACGCCAGAAATGATTGATGCCTTCGGACTGGCCGAAACAACCCCCGGCCCGCTGATCCTTGTCACACAATTCGTTGGCCAACTGGCGGGCACCGCCCAAGGCGGCTGGGTGCCCGGTGTTCTCGCAGGGTTGATGACCCTGTGGGTCACGTTTGTGCCATGCTTTATCTGGATTTTCGCAGGCGCGCCGCTCATTGATTGGCTTGA
>JAHBAO020000160.1 GCA_018500065.2 Octadecabacter sp.
ATGCGCGACCAAGTCCCGTTTGGTGATTGCGCGGTGCTTGGGTGGTGTTGGCTATTGGAAGTATGGTGTTGAGCAATATGCCGCGCGATTACGGGCCGAAGGTGTGCCACTGGCATTGCTGCCGGGGGACGATAAACCGGATGAGGAGTTGCGTGCGCTGTCGACTGTGCCGGATGCGGATTACGATGCGCTTTGGTCGTATCTCGTTGAAGGTGGTCCCGAAAATTCTACAAACTTCTTGGCCTATGCGCAGGCGATGTTGGACGGCACCGATGCACCGGAACCTGCGCGCCCGCTATTGAAGGCAGGTGTCTATTGGCCCGGTGCGGGTGTGTCTGATTTAGCGACAGCGCAGGCTGACTGGACGGATGGCGCGCCTGTTGTGCCGATCGTGTTTTACCGCGCGCTGGTGCAAGGCGCGGGACTGAACCCGATCAACCGTTTGGTGAAGTCGCTGATCCGCGCGGGGTTAAACCCCCTGCCCGTTTTCGTGGCATCGCTGAAGGATCCGTTGTCGCAAGCCATATTAGAACAGTTGTTTCTTGCCACGAAACCAAGCGTGATTTTGAACTGCACGAGCTTTGCTGTTGGCTCCCCCCATACAGGGGACGCGGCAGCGATGAACCCGCTCGCGGCTCCAAGCGCGAATAAGGCGGTGGTGTTTCAGGTGGTGCTGGCAGCGTCTTCCGAAGAAGCTTGGAGCGAAGGCCTGACAGGTTTGAGCGCGCGAGATATTGCGATGAACGTGGCGCTGCCTGAGGTGGACGGGCGTGTCTTGTCGCGTGCGATTTCGTTCAAGGGCGAGGCGTATTTCGACGAAGCGACCGAGTGCCCCATTGCGACGTATCGCGCTGTCGGGGACCGTGTGGCGTTTGTGGCTGAACTGGCCGCGAAGTGGGCCAAACTGCGTGCGACGCCTGTGGGCGACAAAAAGGTTGCGCTGGTGTTGGCGAACTACCCCAACAAGGACGGGCGTTTGGCGAATGGGGTGGGGCTGGATACGCCTGCCGCCACTGTTCATGTTTTGGAGTTGTTGGCACAACAAGGATACACGCTGCACAATGCGCCCACCACGTCCGATGCGTTAATGGCCGTGATGATGTCGGGGCCGACGAACTGGCTGACTGACCGCGCTGAGCGCGCGGGTGGCATGCAGATGTCGATGGCGGACTACCAGATTTCGTATGGGCAATTGCCCTACGATGTACGTGAGCAGATTGAGGCACGCTGGGGCAAGCCGGAGGCGGATCCGTTCTATTCGGCTGGCGAAGTTGACTGCGGGCATTTTGCTTTGTCGATCCACCAATTCGGCAATGCGGTTGTCGCGCTGCAACCGGCGCGGGGCTATAACATTGACCCGACAGACACCTATCATTCGCCTGATCTGGTACCGCCGCACAACTATTTGGCGTTCTATTTCTGGCTGCGTCACAACTGGGGTGCAGATGCGATTGTGCATATGGGTAAGCATGGAAACCTTGAGTGGTTGCCTGGTAAGGCGACCGCATTGAGCGAAACATGTTGGCCGGAAGTTGTGCTGGGGGCTACGCCCCATGTGTACCCGTTTATCGTGAATGACCCCGGTGAAGGGACGCAGGCAAAACGACGTGCTGCTGCAGTGATCATCGACCATTTAACACCACCGCTGACGCGCGCCGAAAGCTATGGGCCGTTGCGGGATTTGGAGGCTTTGGTCGACGAATACTATGAGGCGGCAGGTGTTGATCCGCGCCGGATTGAGCTGTTGCGCCGCGAGATTTTGTCGCTGTCGGATGTGACGGGTCTTGGGAAGGACGCGGGGTTTAATGGCGATGAGGACGGGGATCTGGCGAAGTTAGATGCCTATCTGTGTGAGTTGAAGGAAGCGCAAATTCGCGATGGGCTGCATGTTTTCGGGCAGTCGCCTGACGGCACATTGGAGCGGGATTTAGCGATTGCCTTGGCACGTGTTCCACGGGGGAACGGAGACGGACGTGATGCGTCGTTATTGCGGGCTTTGGCGGATGATCTGGGGCTTGGGTTTGACCCACTGGATTGTGACCTCGCGGCAAAAGTCGAGGGCAAACCGGCCTTGCTGGCCGACCTGACCTCGGACACGTGGCGCACGCTCGGCGATACTGTGGAGCGGTTGGAGCTGGTGTCGCAGGATATAGTGGACGGTAAACGCGAGGCGTTTGGAGAGAGATCGCAAGAGGTTGTTGCCGAGATTTTTGAAACAATTTTGCCAGTGGTTCAGGCCTGTGGGCCTAATGAAGGAGCGGGGCTTCTTAGCGCGCTTGCAGGACAGTTCGTCGCCCCAGCGCCCTCGGGCGCACCGACCCGTGGGCGTTTGGATGTGTTGCCGACGGGGGGGAATTTCTACTCGGTAGATGCGCGCGCGGTGCCGACGCCGACGGCATGGACACTGGGGTGGAAGTCCGCGAACCTGTTGATTGAGAAACACCTGCAAGACCACGGAGATTGGCCGCGTGCGATGCTGGTGACCGCGTGGGGCACCGCTAACATGCGCACGGGTGGCGATGACATTGCGCAGGCGATGGCGCTGATGGGCGTGAAACCGAAATGGGATACGGCGAACCGCCGTGTAACGGGCTTTGAAGTGCTGCCAGAGGGCGTTCTGGGGCGGCCAAGGGTTGATGTGACTTTGCGGATCAGCGGGTTTTTCCGCGATGCGTTTCCGCAGTTGATTGCGCTGTTTGATAGTGCGGCGAAGGCAGTTCAAGCGCTTGATGAAAGTGCGGATCAAAACCCTGCGGCAGCACGGGCTAAGGCGGGTGAAACCAGTGCGCGGGTTTATGGGTCTAAACCAGGGGCATATGGCGCGGGACTTCAGGCGATGATTGATGAAAAACTTTGGGGCAACCGCGATGATTTGGCGGATGCCTACCTTGAGTGGGGTGGGTATGCCTATGAAGCTGGCGTGGAAGGAGCGCGTGACCGCGACGGGTTTGAGGCGCGCCTGGGTCAAGTTGAGGCGATTGTACAGAACCAAGACAACCGCGAGCATGATGTTTTAGACAGCGACGATTACTACCAGTTTGAGGGGGGCGCTGCGGCGGCTGTTGCGCATTTGCAAGGGCAGGATCGCCCGATTTATCACAACGACCATTCGCGCCCCGAACGGCCCGTTATTCGCACGTTGGAAGATGAGATTGGACGTGTTGTGCGGTCGCGTGTGGTGAACCCCAAGTGGATCGATGGGGTGAAGCGCCACGGTTACAAAGGAGCATTCGAGATGGCGGCGACGGTGGACTATTTGTTTGCGTTTGCGGCCACCACGGGGGCGGTGCGCAACCATCACTTTGATCTCGTTGAAGAGGCGTATTTGGCGGATGATGAAACCCGCGAATTTATCGCTGAACACAACGCTCCTGCCCTGCTGGAAATCGCGCAAAGGCTGCAAGAAGCCATTGATCGTGGCATGTGGGCCCCCAAAAGCAATTCCGCGCGGGCGCGGATTGGGGGGCTATTGGAACCTGGCGTTGGACGGGGAGTCGCCAAGAGTTTATGATAGTTCGCCAGGCCAGACGCGGGACTTTTGCGGGACATGCGGGGCGCCGGTTGCCTATTCATCGACGCGTAGGCCTGACGAGATACACGTCCACGCAGCGCTGTTAGGCGATCCGCAACCGTTCACGCCAAATAAGTACCATCATTGGGAAGTGCGGCTGCATTGGGCTGCGCCGTCAGATGCGTTGCCTATGAATGAGGGTACGATTTCCGAACTGGGAGGCGAAGGGAACGATCAGCCTAAGTCCGCGAACACCACGAATTTAGATACACAAAGCTGAACTGATTAACCAATCGCTGATCGCCCCTTCTGACACTGTTATTGCCTGTTATGGGACTGGACAGTTAGGGGGAAAAATAATTCATTTTCAACACAAGGCGAACAACGCGCGCGTGCAGGGGGCTGTTTTTTTCCGCGTTCGTTAAGCCGCGCGTTTGGTGATTGTTGGCACGCCTTCTTCCATGAAAATACCGTTTGCATAGGCCTTTGGTTTGTTACGCCCGCGTGCACCCCATACGATGAAAAACGTGAAACGTCCCTTAGCATTGCTTGTTTCCCCAATCGTCGCAGCGCGCGCAACGTAAAGGAACCCCAGTTTGACGTCGCAGAACATATTCACATTTTGATATATGTCAAAGTAACGAGCCGTGAATCTGATACATTTAAGAAATGAGATGTATAAAAGGAATCATCCAATGACACCCTATTCCAGACCCGCGGACAGCTACTCTCCGCTTTATTTTCTGGCCTCCTTGGGG
>JAHBAO020000152.1 GCA_018500065.2 Octadecabacter sp.
CCAAGGATCAATACAATGTCCTTGTATTGCCCGAAATACGGGGCGCACATTAGCACTTCATCGCCTGCTTCCAACGTGGCCATCATCGCGTTGAACAATACTTGCTTGGCACCGTTGGAGACGATGACTTCGTCCACGCCGTAGCTGAGGTCATTCTCACGGGCGAGCTTGTCGACCACCGCTTGGCGCATTTTTAACGTGCCGTTGGTTGGTGGATATCGCGTCTCGCCCCGCAAAGCTGCTGCATGAGCGGCCTCAATAATATGGGCAGGTGTGTCGAAATCCGGCTCGCCAAGCCCAAGATCAATCACATCCTCACCACGTGCCTTGGCTTCTTTTGCGGCTTGGCTTACCCATGCAGAGGCAGAGGGTTTCACCGGATCAAGACGGGACGATGCAAACTTCACAACAAACCACCTTGGACAGTCGCGAGTAACAGGTCCGATGCTTTTGCCAAAAGGCTCGCATCGGTGCCACATGCAACGAAGGTGAAACCCTCATTTAGCAATTCAGTGGCAAATTCGGGATCAAGCACAAGCGTTCCGACAGGAACACCTTTCGCGATCAGCTTTTGGGCGGCAGGCTTGATCAGCGCCCAAACGTCAGGGTCCATCGGCTTGCCGACTTTACCGATATCCGCTGCAATATCGCCCGGGCCAAAGAAGATACCGTGGATACCCTCCACATTCGCAATCGCTTCAGCCTGCTCAACCGCATGGCTGGTCTCCAATTGCAACAGGACAGTCGTTTCATCCTCGACCCGTGCCACATAATCCGTGATGCGCCCGAACTTTGTCGCGCGCGTCGCACCCGACACGCCACGCACGCCGTTGGGTGGATAACGGGTAGCAGCGACAGCTTGTTCGGCTTCTTCTACAGACTGGATCATCGGAAATAAGATACCGGGCGCGCCCAGATCAAGCAGGCGTTTCACCGCAACAGTATCATTCCTTTCTACCCGAACAATCGCGGTCGTATTGCTGGCGGCAAAGGCCTGCACCTGCCCAAGAACGCTGAAGTAATCGTTCGGGCTATGCTCCATATCAATCAGCGCCCAGTCGTATCCCGCGTGGGCTGTGACTTCGGCCACAAAGTTGCTGCATAGGCTTATCCAGAGGCCGAGCTGTTTTTCACCGGCGATAAGCGCTTGAGTGAAGGGGTTTGTTGCAAGCTTCATCAGATGATCGCCTTTTCGATGATCTTGCGGCCCGTTGGAATACGGTCGAAATGGAACTGCGTCATGTCGAGCGTCTTATATGCGCCGTGCACCATGATCTCGGCTGTACCGCGCCCCATGGCGGGGGATTGTTGCAAACCATGCCCAGAGAATCCGTTGAGGAAGAAGAAATTTTCCACCTCCATGTGCGGTCCCAGAATGGCGTTATGGTCAAAGGTGTTCATGGCGTAATGTCCGCCCCATTCGGACTGGACCTTGATCGCTTCAAACTGCGGGATGCGCGTGGCAAGTATCGGCCAGACATGGTTTTCCCACATGCTGTGATCCATGGCGAAATCGTCATAGTCGACAGCAGGATCAATGTCGGAATGACCCCCGCATTGATAGGTGCCACCGCCATTTTCACGCACGTGTACGCCTGACGGGTCAATGGTCAAAGGCAGGTCACGGTCCAATGGTTTCTCTGCTGAGAAGATCCACGAAAACCGTTTGCGCGGCTCAACTGGCACTTCGATACCAGCCATATCAGCCGTGCGTGCAGCGCGCGGGCCGGATGCGTTCAGCACTTGGCCACAGGCGATGACTTCGCCAGATTTCAATGTCACGCTGTCCACACGGGTGCCCGCGGCGTTCTTGTTGATCCCCACCACTTCGTTTTCGATATATTCGACACCCCGTTCGCGCGCGGACTTACGCCACCAATCGAATACGGCCGTGGCATCCCAAAACCCTTCGTCTACAAGGTTGATCGAACCCAGAACTATGTCATCGACGTTGTAGAACGGATAAGCTGCCTTGATCTGATCGGGTGTCATCAATTGCGTTGCGGCACCTGCGTTCACCTGCACCTGCTGGCTTTCGCGCAGCACATCGGCAAAGGCTTCGTTGTCAGCCAGATACATGTACCCGAACGAGCGGATTGATAGCTCCGGTACGCGGTCATCGTTGCCCATGTAACGTGGTAGGTTCTTCACGAAATCCGCCGCAAACTGGCTGATACGTACATTCAACTCACCAGAAAACTGCTGCCGCATGCAGGAGTTGGTGTGCATCGTCGAGGTGTTCTCATAGCTCAAATCACGGTCAACGACCAAAACTTTGCCATCGAAGTCTTTGTCATCTGTCAAGAACCAAGCGGCAGAGGCACCCATCATGGCCCCACCGATAATCACAACATCATAGGAGGTGTTCTGAGGTGCTTGCGTCTTCATATCGTATCTCCTCGTGCAACGGATGCTTCAACTTCCGCGATGTCTGCGGTTGACAGGTTGTAGTCCTTGGCGGCTGTTTCGGCTGAGATGTAACCGCGTGCCAGATCGCGTTTTACTTGCTCAACGGGTCGCTCGGATGGATCGCCGTATCCCGCACCACCGGGGAAGGCCATGACGACCTTTCGCCCGTGGGCCACGAACTGTTTGCCCTTGCCATTCATCGCAGCGCCATCGTCTTGCGCGATGGTAGTCGAGGCGCCGGGGCCGCCGCCACGTCTGCCGCGCGCAGGGTGATCAACGCGGTCGAACATCGCTTGGATGTCAAACTCGTGACCCTCTTGCGCGCCCACTTCCATGTATTGGCCAAGGCCACCGCGCGTCTTGCCTGAACCGCCTGAATCTGGCCGAAGCTCTTTGCGCCAGATGATCACCGGGCCTGCATGTTCCGTCGCCTCAATCGGCATGGTCATCACGCCAGATGGGAAGGCTGTGGCGTTCAGACCATCATGTTCAGGTCGGGCGCCAGAGCCACCGGAGTTGAACGTCAGCACTTCCGAGCGACGTGCGTTCGCGGGCGCCGGTGCGTCGGTGCGCGGACGCAATGACACTTGGAAGTTGCACAGACATCCAGCACCTTCAGCAGGCACCAAGCCAGGTACGATTTTATCGAAGGCGTCATAGACTGCATCTGGCACGAAGTGCCCTACGATATGGCGCAAAGCCACAGGTGCAGGATGCAACGCGTTTACGATAGAGTTTTCCGGTGCCGTGATCTCGAACGGTGCGAGGCTGGCCGCGTTGTTTGGGATTTCTGGCGCGATAGCGACTTTGAGGGCATAGCAGGCATATGCTTTGGCATAGACCAACGGACAGTTGATGCCTTTCTTGTCCAAACCGGATGAACCTGTAAAGTCAGACACGATCCGATCACCTTCGACACTGACTTTTACATTCAGTGTGATCGGGCGGTCAAAGCCGTCCATCGTCATCTCTCCTTCCGCTGTTTCCTGCGGCAAGGCGGCGATCCGTTCAATCGTGGCACGGCGCGAGTTGTCGAGAATGAAATCCGCGATGCCATTCAGATCGGCGAGGCTGAATTCTTCCATCATTTGGATAAGGCGGCGATGACCAATCTCATTGCAAGTCGCCAACGCATAGATGTCGCCGATCAACTGATCGGGTTCACGCACGTTGCCGCGTATAATGCGGGTGAGCGTCTCATCCACGTTGCCCTTGTTGGCGAACTTCATGATCGGGATGTACAGGCCTTCTTCATAGACGCTATGGGCATCCGCCCCGAAACCGCGCCCACCAATGTCGACGATATGAGCCGTACAGGCGAAAAACCCGACATGTTCGCCTTTGTGGAACGACGGGGTGACCATCGTGATGTCATGCAGGTGGCCAGTGCCTTCCCACGGATCGTTGGTGATGTAGATGTCGCCGTCATGAATGCTGTCGCGTCCGATCCGGCGAATGAAGTGTGCCACCGCATCGGCCATCGCATTCACGTGGCCGGGTGTTCCAGTGACCGCTTGAGCCAACATCTGACCGCCGACGTCGTAGACACCTGCGGACAAGTCCCCGGCTTCGCGCACTGAAGTCGAGAACGCGGTGCGCACCAAGGCTTGCGCTTGTTCTTCCACAACAGAGATCAAGCGGTTCCACATTACCTGATAGGCGACTCTTGAGTGATCTTTGGTCATTGAGCATCTCCTTTCTTGATCAAATCGATACAGCCGTCGGGCTGGCGGATGGCATCGCGACTGGCAGGGACAATGATTGTGGTTTCATCTTCGACCACTGCAACAGGACCTACGGCCCGCTCCCCAGCTTCCATATCAACTCGGTTGACGACCTTTGATGGTAAGTACTCTGAAGAAGCCGCATCAAAGAGTTGGCGCTCGCCCGCCACAGGGGCCGTGCCAGATCCGTCGGTCTCGCCAATGCGCGCGACTTTTTCGGGGGACGTTGTTGCGTTAACAGACCAGACGGTAATCTCGATATCCATGCCCTCGACAGGACGCCCGAACAACTTAGAATAGTCCTCGATGAACCGCGCCTCGAACGTCGCGACATCCGGGTTCATTGCTTGTTCTTCGGTTAATTCAATCGGGATTTCCCAACCTTGGCCAGTGTAGCGCATGTAGACTTTGAACTCGGACAGTATCGGACTGACTTCATCACATGTGCGCACGAACCCGGTCGCCTCGGCCTGAAGATCAGTCAGCAGTGACCTAATTCGACCCCCGTCAAAATCCGACAGTTTCATATAAACTGACCGATTTGCCTCAAAGCTAGAGGGCGCACGCAAGAAGCCGATGGCGGAACCAACGCCCGCCCCCTCCGGCACCAACAAACGATCAACGCCGAGTTTTTCGCACAGACGGCCCGCATGCAGTGGGGCCGCACCCCCAAATGCGATCATGGTATATTCGGAAAGGTCCTCGCCATTTTCTACGGCATGTACACGCGCTGCATTTGCCATGTTTTCATCGACTACCTCAGAGACACCAAAAGCGGCTTCAACCGCATCCATGTCCAGCGTTTTGCCAACGTGATTGGACAGTGCAGATTTGGATTCTTCGGGATGTAGCTTGATCGAGCCACCTGCAAAGTTGTCAGGGTCCAACTTACCCAAAACGAGGTCAGCGTCAGTAACACCAGGACGTTCACCCCCTCGGCCGTAACAGGCGGGTCCAGGCTCAGAGCCGGCACTTTCAGGACCGACGCGGATTTGGCGCATCGCATCCACATGCGCGAGTGAGCCACCGCCGGCACCGATTTCAACCATATCAATCACGGGGATCGAGATCGGCATGCCAGAGCCCTTTTTGAACCGATAGGTCCGCGCAACTTCGAACACCCGAGAGGTTTTAGGCGTTTGGTTTTTGATCAGACAAATCTTGGCGGTGGTGCCGCCCATATCAAATGAGAGCACCTTATCCAGTCCGTACCGTGCCGCGATGTGTGCTGCGAACACGGCCCCGCCCGCAGGACCAGACTCGACCAGCCGCACCGGAAAGTCAGCGGCGTTCTGGATCGAGATAATCCCGCCGCCCGAGTGCATCAGGAAGATGCGACAAGTCACGCCCTCCGCCTGTAAACGATCCTCAAGGCGGCCAAGATAGGACGCCATAAGCGGTTTGATATATGCGTTGGCGACGACCGTGTTGAAGCGCTCATACTCGCGCATCTGCGGTGAGACCTCAGACGAGATCGACACAGCGACATTTGGTAGCTTTTCGGCAAGTACTGCACGCACCAATTCTTCGTGCGCCGGGTTTAGGTAAGAATGGATCAACCCAACCGCGACGCTCTCAAAGCCCGCCGTGGCAATCTGATCCACGACTGCTTCCACTTCGGCACGGTCAATATCAATCAAGACGTTGCCATTCGCATCCACGCGTCCGCCCACCGTGAACCGCATCTGACGTGGTAGCAAAGGATCAGGAAGGTTCAGGTTCAGGTCATATTGCTCGAACCGCGACTCGGTGCGCATTTCAATGACATCCCGGAACCCTTCCGTGGTGATCAGTGCCGTTTTAGCTCCACGCCGCTCAATCAGTGCATTCGTGGCCAGCGTGGTGCCGTGGATGATTTGATCTATCTGAGATGGCGCAACCCCCGCCTTGGCACAAACCTGATGCATCCCATCGATAATCGCGTTCTCCGGGGCCGCATAGGTTGTCAAAACCTTGGTTGAAAACGACTGCCCATCGCTTTCCAAAACAACGTCAGTGAATGTACCGCCGATATCGACGCCGAGGCGGTTGGATGTCGCTGCCATCTGGAATTCCTGCAATGGATTAGAGGTGCAGGTGATCCGAAATCGCTCGAATAATCAAATCGATTTAAATTCTCACCCCAATCATTTTTTTTGATCTAAGCTGGTTGCATTGCCACTTTAGCAAACTGTGCCGCCTTTTCTACATAACGCGCAGATCGAGCCGGTGCGTACCGTGCGAAGAACGACAAGGGATCCGGCAGCCAATCCGCCGCTACTTTATGTAAATCGCCACCCGTAATTTCAGCCTCCACAAGCCGTTCTGGTAACAGCGCCACGCCCAATCCCTCAAGCACCATTGGGACACAGGCAGATAATGCGCTGGAATGAACGATCCGCTCGCTGCGCAAGCCCCTTTTCTTCGCGACATAATGGAGGGCTGCGCAGGCCTGAGTGTGTCTTGCATGGGTCAGAATTGTAAGGTCAAACAGTTCAGGTAGGGACGGATTAGTGCTGAGGTTTTGGAAGAGGTTCGAGTTTGCAACCCAGCAGTAGCGTTCCTGCCCCAACGCGTCGCTTGCGAAAGTCTTCGATTTAAACGGCCCTGTTTGAAGCGCCAAATCAAGCTGCCCTTCCATCAATCGCGTATCAATCGCGGTCGACAGATCAACCTCCAGCTGGATACGCAGTTTTGGGTAGGCCTCTCGCAACAAGCGCAAAAGACCCTGCAACCATGTGCAAGCGACAAGCTCTGTCACGCCAAGTCGTAGAGTTTCTTCGATGAGTTCCTGACGACCAGCTTCCTCAATAAGCGCCTCACCCGCCCACAGAACCTCACGTGTTTTTTCGAGTAACTTATCACCATCAACCGTCAATCGAACTGATCCGGCATCCCGTAGCAGCAGAGTGACATCTAGCGCAGCTTCAAGTGCCGTGATCCGCGCAGAGATATTGGGCTGAGTGGTCCCAAGCGCCGCTGCCGCTGCACGAAAGGTGCCCGTATCAACCACAAAGGCAAATGCTTCGAGCTGTTTCAGAGTTATCTGGCTTTTGATCATTTTTCGCCCACTGATCGAAAGTATCTATCGGCAAGCTATCTGCTCGTTGATTGTGAACAAGGCCTATTTGGTCGGAGAAGCGGTAAAGGCACAATAATTTTGTAATTCGAAGCCGCTGACTTAGTCCGCAGTCTTGATCCCGGGTACTTTCATGGGAATTTTCATTAGATCGTGGCCAACCACGATTGGACCGTCAAAGATGGCGGCTATTTCAGTTACCATACGTTCACGTGTTCCAAACACATCAAGGTCAGGCTGTAGGTGTGTGAGCACCAGCATGCCAACGCCCGCCTGTTTTGCGGTCTCAGCATTGTCGAGGTGCGAGCCGGACATAATCCGGTATTCGGGGTTCAGTTCAGTACCGGACAGGAAATGGTTCATGTGGATCAGAACATCCGCGCCTTTGGCAAACTCGATGAAGGGTTCGAAAACGCCGCCATTATCACCGGAATATACGATCGTCCCTTCATCCGTTTCAATCCGATACGAAAGGCAGTTTAGCGTGGGTTGAACATGCC
>JAHBAO020000234.1 GCA_018500065.2 Octadecabacter sp.
CGGTGGTCGGCGTAGACGTCGTCGCGTGTAATACGTTAAAATTCTGGTGGCATTTGAATTGACGCCACCAGCGCAGCACACTATCCAAACCAGCGTCGCGGGTATGGTGAAAAGGTATCACGAAAGCTTCCCAAGCTTCAGTTACGAGTTCGATTCTCGTTACCCGCTCCATCTTAAAATTGCAGGAGAACGCCCCATGTCAGACATTATCCGCATCGAGTCAGGCGCTCGGATGAGCCAGGTCGTAATCACAGGCGGCATTGCCTACCTTGCCGGACAAGTTGGCGCTGAGGGCGGCACGGTGACCGAACAAACGACAGCCATTCTCGACCAGATTGATGTGCTGCTTGCAAAGGCCGGGACCGACAAAACCAAACTGATCACCGCGCAAATCTGGTGCGCGGACATGAACACGGACTTCGCCGACATGAATGCCGTGTGGGATGCTTGGGTTGCCGAAGGCTGTGCGCCTGCGCGCTGGACAGGCGAAGCCAAACTCGCAACGACGGGATATAAGGTCGAAATCATCGTAACAGCGACGGTATGACGCCGTTTCTATCGCCCCTTGGCCCAAGCGCGCTTCGCGATGCGGGCATTCCCGCACCCTGGAGTTTCGGCATGGCCGACCGCGTGCGCTTCGGGGAAATCGACGCGCTGAACCATGTGAACAACGTGGCCTATTTGCGTTGGTATGAAACCCTGCGCGTTAACTATCTTAACGAATACGGCATCTACACGCTTGCAGGTGAAAACCCGAAGTTTGTCGTGAAATCAGTAGGGTTAGACTACAAAGCTGAAGTGAAACGCGACACCAGCTATATTAACGTCACCCGCACGGTGTCTATGCGCAACACCAGTTGGAGGATGGAATACGCGACGTTTGTCGATGGCAAAATCACCACGACAGGGGACTGCGTTGCTGTGTTGCTGAACCAAGACAACACCAAACGCTCCTTGCCTGACGCGCTGCGCCAGACATTCGTAACCCGTGACGGGGCTGAGCAGCTTTAGACACCGTGCTTTTGCAAGAACCCGACGAGTGCCGAGGTTGATCCATCTTTGCCAGACGCATCAGCGCCCTCGACAATGGGCTGCAATGCAGTGGCCAGTTCTTTGCCCAATTCTACGCCCCATTGGTCGTATGAGTTGATGCCCAAAACAACTCCTTCCACGAACACACGATGTTCATAAAGCGCAATGATTTGGCCCAGCGTAAACGGGTCCAATTTTGGATAAGCGATTGTTACCGAGGGGCGATTTCCAGCAAACACACGATGCTTCGCTTGGCGCTCAAGTTCCGCGCCCTCATACTTGCCTGCAACCTTGCTGCGTGCTTCATCCAGATCACGGCCTTTCATCAAGGCCTCGGATTGGGCCAGACAATTAGCGACGAGCAGTTGGTGTTGATGATGCAAATCATCGTCATGGCCACGCGCCGCAACGAGGAATTCACAGGGGATCACACGGGTGCCTTGATGGATCAATTGGTAAAACGCATGCTGGCCATTCGTGCCAGGCTCACCCCAAACAACAGGGCCGGAATTGATGGTGAGGTCTTCACCATCCATGCTCACGCCCTTACCGTTGCTCTCCATCTCAAGTTGTTGAAGATAGGCCGGTAAGCGGCTGAGATTGTTGTCATAAGGTAGAACCGCCCGCGTGGAATATCCGCAAACCTGATTGTGCCAAATGCCGACCAAGGCCAACATAGCAGGCAGGTTTTCAGACCAATCCGCAGCTTGAAAATGACGGTCCATATCCTGTGCACCGCGCAAAAACGCGCGGAATGCATCGGGGCCAATGGCGATCATCATCGACAGGCCAATCGGCCCCCACATGGAATAGCGCCCACCAACCCAGTCCTCAAACCCGAACACGCGGGCGGCATCGATCCCGAAAGCGGCAGTGCCATCCTCGGACGTCGAAAGTGCTGCAAACTGCGCCGCAGGGTCGGACACGCTTTCGCCCATCCACGCTTTCGCGGTGCGGGCGTTTGTCATGGTTTCGATCGTCGTAAACGTCTTGGACGCGACAATCACCAGCGTTGTCGCTGGATCACAACTGCGCAGCACTTGACTGATGTCTGCTGGATCAACGTTGGATACAAAATGGCAGCGCGGCCCGTCATGGTAAGGCGCCAACGCCAACACACCCATCGCGGGCCCAAGGTCAGACCCGCCGATCCCGATGTTCACCACATCGGTAATCTTGCCACCCTGCCCCTTGAACGCGCCAGAACGCACGTCAGCGGCAAACGCATCCATCCGATCAAGTGTGGCCAGAACCTCAGGCATGACATCAACGCCATCAACCATCACAGGTCCACCATCAAGGTTGCGCAACGCGGTATGCAGCACCGCGCGGCCTTCGGTTTCGTTGATCGCAGCGCCGCTGAACATCGCATCGCGCTTGCCCGCCAGATCAACCTGATCAAGCAGGTCAATCAACAGAGCACGACCATCCGCATCAATGTTGGTTTTCGCATAGTCGGGCCGCAGATCACCCACGGACGCTGTAAAATCATCCGCACGGCCGGCGGCATCAACCAACGTTTCGAAACGGCGGTCTTTAACAGTCTCACTGTGCGCGCGCAGTTTATCCCACATGGCTTAGCTCTCCGCCCAATGAACCGTTGCGCCAGCTAACACACCCGCAATCGGTGCGTCTGTTGGTGTCAAAGTCTTCGCACGCTCAAGCGCTTCACGCTTTTCAGCGCCGATGATAACAACATGACAGCTCATGGCGCCTTTCAGCGCCTGCATCGACAATGAGATCCGCGGTTCCAACCCGTCAGGCGGCTGCACCGTGACCAAGGGGTATGGTGTGTCCAATGCCGTCGCCAAATCCGGCGAATTCGGAAAAATGCTGGCCGTATGCATGTCCGCGCCCATGCCAAGCAGCATGACAGAAATTGGCAGATGCGGTTCGACGGTTTTTGACAGCTCTGCAATGTTGGCAGCATCACCAGATGGCACGTAAGACACATAATTCGCAGCAGCGGCGGCATCGACCAACAGGCGTTCTTTCACCAAGCGCGTGTTAGACCGCGCATGGTCTTGCGGCACCCGTCGTTCATCCGTCAGCATCACGCTGATCCGCGCCCAATCAAGATGTTTCGCGCCGCAAAGCACATCAAAAATTGGCCCCGGTGTTGTGCCGCCGGGCACGGCGAAAGATACGGTGTCATGGTTCAACAAATGGCCTTCCAACTCACCGGCAAGGGTGTTGGCAAGGTCAATCATCATAATCTCGGCGTCAGGATATTCGATCAATTCCATCGGTTTATTCCTTAATTTCGTGCCAGCGCCGCCCTTCGCGGTGCATCAGCATCAACGCATCTTCAGGGCCGGACGACCCTTGGTCATAGTGCTTGGGAACATCGCCGCGCGCCTGCCACCCTTCAATCAACGGGTCGGTCCATGCCCAAGCCGCTTCCACCTCGTCACCGCGCATAAACAGCGTTTGGTTGCCACGGATAACATCCATAATCAAACGTTCGTATGCGTCTGTGCTGCCTTCGGCGTCCGGTCCCAATGCCTCTGCAAAGGTCATATCAAGCGGCACATCAATCAAGCGCATACCCCCCGGACCGGGTTCCTTAATCGTGACCTGTAACTGCATGCCCTCATTGGGTTGCAACTGGATCGACAGGATATTGCGGTGGCGCTTTTCATCACCCGGAAAAATCGAATGCCCGATGTCTTTGAACACAACAATAATTTCAGACGAACGCGCCTTTAGTTTTTTACCAGTGCGCAAGTAGAACGGCACACCGGCCCAACGCCAATTGGCGATTTCGCAGCGCAGCGCGACAAAGCTTTCAGTGTGCGAGCGCGGGTTTTCTGCATCATCGCGGTAACTTGGGCTGTCTTTGTTGGCGTCATATTGACCGCGCACAATATGGTGCGGATCAATCGGTTGTAGTGCGCGGATCACCTTTAGTTTTTCGTCGCGCACCGCGTCCGCATCAAACACAGACGGCGATTCCATCGCGATCAGGCACAGCAGCTGCATCAAATGGTTCTGCACCATATCGCGCATCGCACCTGATTTATCATAATAGGCCCCGCGCCCACCAACACCGACGGTTTCAGCAACGGTGATCTGGATATGATCAACGTAATGGTTGTTCCAAAGAGGTTCGAACAGCATGTTGCCGAAGCGAACGGCCATAAGGTTCTGGACTGTCTCTTTGCCCAAGTAATGGTCAATCCGGTAAATCTGACTTTCATCAAAATGCTCAGCCAACGTCGCGTTCAATGCTTTTGCAGTCGCCAGATCACGGCCAAACGGCTTTTCGACCACAACACGGCTGTCTTGATCTGCAATTTTGAAGCTGTGCAAACGTTCCGCTAAATCGCCAAACAGACTTGGCGCAACGGAGAAGTAAAAGGCGTTCACGACTTCAAAGCGGATCAACTCATGAAGTTCTGTCCAGCCGTCCGTTCCCTTCGCATCCACCGGAATATAATGCAGCTGCGCCACGAACTTCTCAATGCACTCTGTGTCTTGAGACTCAGCGCCGCCAAATTCGAAAATCGCCTCTCGGATCATCTGGCGATAACCCTCGCTGTCCATATCCGAACGCGCAGCCCCAATAATGCGCGATCCTGCCGGCATTTGATTGGATATGAAACGGCGGAAAAGACCTGGTAAAATCTTGCGCCGGGCCAAATCGCCGGTGCCTCCGAAAATTACGAGGTCAAATTCTTCAACTGGGATCACGCGCGAGACCATGTGGTCCTCCGAGGTTAAGTTAGCGCTAACGCGGGCTTTCTAGCTTCGAATGGAATGTAAGTCTAGCGCGATACCCGCGTTTAAACGTAAACAATCATGCGCGTCGCATCATGCATCAAGTTCAGCGTCCCAATACAGAAAATCCAGCCATGACGCATGCAGGTAATTGGGCGGAAACTTACGCCCCATATTGCGCAATTGTTCGGACGCTGGCTGTCGCGGCGGTTTGCGCAAGGACATATTCGCCTCACGCAGCGATTTTGACCCCTTCGACAGATTGCACCGCGAACATGCGGCAACAACGTTTTCCCATGACGTCACCCCACCCGCAGCACGCGGCACAACATGGTCGAACGTCAAATCCCCCGTCGCCGTGCAATACTGACAAGAAAACTCGTCGCGCAGGAAAAGATTGAACCGTGTAAACGCGACCTGCTTTTGTGGTTTCACATAATCGCGCAGCACGACAACTGAAGGAATACGAATCTCCATCGACGGGGACCGCGCGACTTCCTCGTATTCTGCAATAATATCAACACGGTTCAGCCACGCGGCCTTCACCGCGTCCTGCCACGGCCAAAGCGACAGCGGGTAATAGGACAGCGGGCGATAGTCTGCATTCAGCACCAGCGCCGGGTGCTGCTTTAACCCCGCCGGCTTTCGCACAAAGTCCGTTCTGAAATTTTCGTCTATGTTTGTTGCAGTTTGCAAAACCATTCCCATCCTGTCTGCCGATTAAAGCACCAGAACGGGAGCCCCGCTCCAGTCGTGACTCGACTATATCTAGCGTCAAAGACCTGACAAGCCCTAGATATCGGAATGTGGAGTGGCTGAGGTCAGGCGACGCCCAATCGTTCGCGCATAAACGCCAACGCCACCTGCAAACCGTCCGGCGCAATCCCGTGGCCGGTACCCTTTTGGATATGCGCATAGACTTCTTTCCAGCCCGCACCTTGCAGCGCTTGCGCGGCATCCGGCAAGGACTGCACCGGAACCACATCGTCCTGATCACCGTGGATCAACAAGACCGGCGGGCGACACACAACATCATCAACCAAGGCTTCCGGTTCCAGCAAGCGGCCAGAAAACGCAGTCAGCCCGGCAACCGCATCTTCGCGCCGTGGCAGGACGTGTAGTGCGATCATCGTGCCTTGACTAAAGCCAAGCACCATCACCTGTTCGGGCAACAAATCTTCGTCGACCATGATCCCATCAAGGTAGCTGTTCAAATCCTGTGCCGCGCGGTCCATGCCAGCGCGGGATTCTTCCTCGCTTGATCCGTCAATCCACGGGATCGGGAACCACTGGAACCCCATTGGGCTTCCGGCGCAGTCTTCGGGCGCATCTGGCGCAAAGAAAGCCGTGTCTGGCAGGTGTTCCGCCAATGGATCAGCAAGGCCCATAAGGTCTGCACCGTTCGCACCATACCCGTGCAAAAACACCACCGCCGAGCGCATTTCGCCCGATGCCGGATCGCGGCGCTGCGAATTTAGAACTCGTGTCATAGGATGCCTTCTCTTTCTTTGTTCACGCGGTAGTACGCCCACAAAAGCCGCGCTGCAACCGAGCGCCACGGCGCCCAATCTTGCGCCATTGTGCGAAAGGCTTTTTCCGTCGGGCGCTCGGGTAAGTCGTACAAAATTCGTGCCGCGTCTTGCAGCGCCAGATCACCGGGCGCGAACACATCCGCACGCCCAAGGCTGAACATCACGTATATCTCAGCGGTCCAAGGGCCGATGCCTTTCACCGCCGTCAGTGTCTTGATCACCTCGGCACTTGTCATGCGGCGCAGCCCGTCAAAATCAAGACCCGCATTCGCCAATTCATGGGTATACAGCGCCTTTTGCCGGCTTAACCCCAGCCCGCGCAATTCATCTTCGCTTGCAGCGGCGCAAGCCTCGGGCGTGGTTATGCCAGCATCAACCAACCTGCCCCAGATTGCATTAGCGCTGGCGATGCTCACCTGCTGGCCAACAATCGCGTTCAACAGCTGATCAAACCCGTCCGGTTTTCGGCGTAGCGGAAGCGGCCCTGTTTGCGCATAGGCCGCTTTCATCTTTGGGCAACGCGCTGCAAGCCAGTCCATACCTTCAATGACACAAGCATCGGTTTCAATAATACGTTCGCTCATTGGCGCACCGCACACGAAGTCACCCAGGCCACGGCCTCTTGCACGTTCAAAAGCTGCGTTGCATCTGGCATGGCAGGACGGTTCAACATCAACACAGGTATTTTAAGTGCGCGCGCAGCATCCAGTTTGGCGCGACCACCTTCGCCGCCTGCGTTCTTCACGACCAGATGCGTCACACCAAGCGCTTGGAACAATTGCGTCTCGCTGCGCGCCGAGAATGGCGGACGGCCAATGACGAATTCCCCGCCTTCAAATGGAAACGGCGTCGTGGGCGGGTCGATCATCCGGCAAAGAACACGTCGTCCTTCAAGATTTGCATACTCCGCCAAGGTCTGGCGACCTGTCGCAAGGAACACGACGGCATTGTCAGGAATATGCGCTGCTGCGTCTTGTGGCGCGTCAATCGCCGTCCACGTGTCGCGCGTCTGCGCGACCCAAGGCGGGCGGACAAGGTGCGCGTAAGGCACATCCAACTCAGAACATATCCGCGCGGAGCGATTGGTTATATGTTCAGCAAACGGATGCGTGGCGTCCAAAACAGCTGAGATATTCTCGGCTTCAAGGAAGGCGCGAAACCCGTCTTCCCCGCCAAACCCACCAATACGGGTCGGGACAGGCAATGGTTCAGGCGAACGCGTCGCCCCTGCAAGGGATGCAATGACGTTAATGCCGGTATCGGTCAAACCCCACGCAATGCGTTTCGCCTCGCCCGTTCCAGCGAGCAATAAAACCGTCATTGCCCCACCTGCGCGATGATCTTTCCCCTGCGATCAATCATCACAACATCAATCTGTGGCGCACTTTCCCCAAACATTGATCGTGCTTGCTCGGCGGCTTTGCTTGCAATGAGGGCCCCGAGCTCCGGCCCCGCAATCTCATAAGCCTCGAGCGCTGTGTTGGCGTGCGCAATGGCGGGGTTCTTCGCCCAAAGCGCCAACATGTCGAAATCTACTTGCGAACGCCCCGAATGCAAGTCAACCGCCCCCTGCGCCAGCTTTGATAGCTTGCCAATTCCGCCGCCAATCGTCAGCCGCGCAACAGGATTGCGGCGCATATACTTGATCATCCCGCCGACAAAATCCCCCATGTCCAGCATCGCATGGTCCGGCAAACCATAAAGCCCCTGCACCGCCTTTTCAGACATATTGCCCGTGCAGCCCGCCACATGGGTCACCCCATCCGCACGCGCCACATCAATCCCGCGATGGATCGATGCGATCCAAGCCGCACAAGAAAACGGCCGCACGATCCCTGTTGTCCCAAGCACGCTAAGCCCGCCTTCAATACCAAGGCGCGGGTTCCACGTTTTTTCTGCAATTTCAGCACCATTCGGAATGCTGACCGGGATTTCGACATCTGGGCCTTGCCCATATTCGCTCGCCATCTCAGCGACGACTTCATCCATCATCGCACGCGGCACGGGGTTTATCGCGGCTTCGCCAACAGCAATCGGCAGGCCGGCTTTGGTCACCGTCCCAACGCCCTCGCCCGCCTTAAAGACCAGCCCGCCAGCAGACGGCGCAACGCGCACAATGATCGTCGCGCCGTGCGTCACATCCGGATCATCGCCTGCGTCCTTGACAATACCGGCTTGCGCCCAGCCATCGCCGCGACACGTGCCAACAACCTCAAATTCGGGCACTTCGCCCTTCGGCAAGGTGATGGACACCCGTGCAGGAAAATCGCCCCATAACCCCATCAACGCCGCCTTGGTGGCGGCGGTGGCACATGCGCCCGTGGTCCAACCCCGCCGCAGCTCTCCTGATGGTTTACGTGTCATTCGCGCGACCTTAACCGCCCATAACGATGACGCCAATGCGCAATTCTGCGTCGTTTGCTCCCTTTCGCGCGGCGCGTTCTCGGGCCATAAGACGCTATGGACACGCGACTCCCTTCTTATGACTGGCCAGAGCTTGAAAAAGGCTGGGTCTGGCTGTGCGGCGCAGGCCCCGGTGATCCGGGGCTTTTGACGCTGCATGCACTGAATGCGCTGCGCCAAGCCGATGTCGTGATCTATGACGCGCTGGTGCAAGAAGCGATCCTCGATTGGGCGCCGCAAGCCGAGCATATCTATGCAGGAAAACGTGGTGGTAAACCCTCTGCCAAGCAACGCGATATTTCATTGCGGCTGGTCGATCTGGCCCGCGCGGGCAAACGCGTGTTGCGCCTCAAGGGGGGCGATCCATTCGTGTTCGGACGTGGCGGCGAAGAAGCGCAAACATTGGTGCAACACGGCATTCCCGTCCGCATTATTCCGGGCATTTCTGCGGGCATCGGCGGGCTGGCCTACGCGGGCATCCCCGTCACCCACCGCGATGTGAACCAATCCGTCACCTTCGTGACAGGCCATGATCAATCTGGAAACGCCACACAAAGCCTTGATTGGGACGCGATCTCTAAGGGGTCGCAAGTTATTGTTATTTATATGGGAATGAAGCACATCGCCCAGATTTCCGCGTCCCTTATTGACGCCGGTCGCGCGCTGTCAGAGCCCGTTGCAGTCGTGACATCCGCCACCACCGCGGATCAAGGCGTCCTTGAGACAACGCTGGGCGCACTCGAGGCTGACATTGCCAAAGCGGGGCTTGAACCGCCTGCGATCATCTGTATCGGTAAGGCCGTGCGCATGCGTGATGTTCTGAATTGGCAGGCACAGGCAGAGGGCATCGCGCCTGTAAACCTAGACCCATTGGGCCGTGGACGGCCCGCCGAAACGGCCTGATTCAGTGGGCGGTATCATCCTCGCAGGACCGTCGTCTGGCGCTGGGAAAACCACGGTAACACTCGGTATTTTGCGCGCCCTGTCGCGTGCGGGCCACAACATCCGGTCCGCCAAGTCTGGCCCTGACTATATTGATCCGCAGTTTCATGCCGCTGCGACAGGCCACCCATGTGTGAATCTTGATGCATGGGCGATGACGCCTGAGCGCTTGAAATCGCTCGCCGCTGGGAGCGGTGATCTGATCGTCGAAGGCGCAATGGGTCTGTTTGACGGCGCGCCACCCGATGGCAATGGCCCAACCGCCGATCTGGCCCGAATGCTCGACCTGCCTGTCGTCTTGATTGTCGATGCAAAAGCGATGTCGCAATCTGTCGCCGCCTTGGTTGGCGGTTTCGTCGCCCACGACACGCGCGTGAAGATCGCAGGCGTTATCCTGAACCATGTCGGGTCTGAGCGCCACGCTGGCATGCTACGAACCGCATTGGCCCCGTTGAATATTCCCGTTCTTGGGGCGATACCGCGCTCTACTGCGCTGTCACGCCCTTCGCGCCATCTTGGCCTCGTGCAAGCCGGTGAAATGCCTGATCTTGAAGCCTTTTTGAACGACGCGGCTGAAACCGTCACCAACCATATTGATCTAACCGCGCTGCAGACGCTCATGGGCCCATCTGATTGGCCTGCCATCGCGCCTAAACCCTCAAGTCGACTCCGCATCGCAATCGCCAAAGATGCTGCATTTTCATTTACTTACCCGCATATGATCAAGGGTCTGGAAAACAGTGGCGCGACGATCTTGCCATTTTCCCCCTTGGCCAATGACCCAGTCCCCGACGCTGATCGTGTTTTTCTTCCCGGTGGCTACCCAGAACTCTACGCAGCGACCCTCGCGCAGAACACCACCTTCATGCAAAGCCTTAGACGTGCCGCACAAACATCTGATATATATGGAGAATGTGGTGGATACATGACCCTCGGTGAAGCCCTAATCGATGCCGACGGCACATCGCACAAAATGGCCGGATTACTGGGGCTCACCAGCAGTTTCAAAGACCGCAAACTGCATCTTGGCTATAGAACCCTCACCCAACTTGCCCCGCACCCCCTTGTTCAATGCACGCCCACGCATCAAACTTTTGCGGCGCATGAATTCCACTACGCCAGCACACTGCGCGCCGAAGGCACCCCATTGTTTGACGCGACCAGCGGCGAAGGAGCCCATTTGGCGCAGATGGGCCTGATTGAAGGGCGCGTTGCTGGATCCTTCGCGCATATCATTGATCCGGTCTGAAAAATCGCCGCACCCCATTGCCAAGCCCCTGCGCGAGGCGTAGCCAATTCCAATGACCCAATCCACAGCACAATTCCCTGACGACAGTCGCGCGAAACGCAACGTTGCCGTTCTTGTTCTCGCCCAAGCGATCCTTGGGGCGCAGATGCCGATGATCTTCGTTGTTGGCGGATTGGCAGGCAAACAATTGGCCTCCAACATCTGTTGGGCGACGCTGCCGATTTCGCTGATCATTTTTGGGTCGATGACCACCGCCCCGTGGCTGTCCCCGCTGATGCAGTCACACGGACGGCGGTTTGGTTTTTATATTGGTGCTATCGCTGGCGCGTTTGGCGCTGCTGTCGCGGCATACGGCCTCTATATCGGTTCATTTACGGTGCTGCTGATCGGATCTTATTTCACGGGCATTTATATGTCCGCGCAGGGTTTTTACCGCTTTGCCGCCACCGACAGCGCGTCTGACAGCTTTAAGCCCAAGGCGATTTCTTATGTCATGGCGGGTGGTCTGCTGTCCGCGATCCTTGGCCCGCAGTTGAATAAGCTTGTTGATGGCAGCTTTGTGGTGCCGTTCCTGGGAACCTATCTGGCGATTATCGCGTTGAACCTGATCGGCATGTTCCTGTTTCTGGCGCTTGATCTGCCCAAAGGCACACGCGGCCAGCCCAAAGTTGAAGGCCCCGCCCCGCGCACCCGCGGACAGCTGCTGTCTGATCCCAATATCATCGTCGCAATGATCGTCGCACTGGTATCCTATTCCTTGATGAACCTCGTGATGACCTCGACACCGCTCGCGGTGGTCGGTTGCGGCTATGCGCTTGATAATGCAAACGATATTGTCTCGGCTCACGTCCTTGCGATGTTCGCGCCGTCCTTCTTTACGGGCCATCTGATTGTGCGCTTTGGCGTCAAAACCATTATGGCCATTGGCCTTGTGATCCTGACCGCCGCCGGCATTGCCGCCCTCTTTGGCGTCAGTATCGCCGAAGGCAACCAGCCGTCCTTGGCGAGCTTTTATGCCGCGCTGATCCTGCTAGGCCTTGGCTGGAACTTCGGCTTTATCGGCGCAACCACGCTGCTGACGTCCTCGCACGCGGCCCACGAACGTGGTGTCGTTCAGGGCCTCAACGACATGGTCGTATTCGGCTCGGTGATGATGGCATCACTGGCCTCGGGCGGTTTGATGAATTGCTCCGGTGGCGAGCCGATCGCAGGCTGGACTGCGGTGAACATCGCTATGGCACCGTTCATCGCTTTGGCCGCAGGCGCGTTGATCTGGCTGTCGGTTAAATCTCGTCGCGCAGTCTAGGACCAGCGCAACAGCCTGACTTTACTGCGAAATGGGCTAATCCCAACGGTTCCATCCGCCACGCGCTGCGGTTCTGACGCAATTTGCTTCAAAACAGGTTTCGCGGCCCACCCTTCCAGCAAAGCGGCCTGCGCAAGTTTCGGCATCCCTTTGCGCAGCGAACGGATCGTTCCTGCGTCCGCCGCTGAATTCAGCGCAAGCGTGACCAGCCCCTCACGCGTGCCATTGATCAACGGCACACGACCGGATGCTTCGAGAGCACATACAGCCGCAAGATAGCGCGACACAGCAATCGCCGCGCCGTAGTTCAGCACAGGCACGCGCATATCTTCAGGCGCACCCAACAGACGCGCAGCTTGCCACATCAATTCAGCGCCGCCTTTTCGAAAATACGCAACGAAGTGTTGCTCGTCTTCAAACGGGTCTTTGTAAACGTCCCAACGGCGCACCGCGACGACCTGATCAAGCGCACGTGCGGACTGGGCATCCAACACTTCAGCCAAGGGCGTAGTCACCTCATGGCGACGCACAGCACCGCCCGTTGCAATCTCTTCCAAAGCATCGCGCCACCACTGTAGACGCATCTCCGCAATCATCGGCCCCTCAGTCACCCAAGGCGCACGCGCAACTTCGACGTTGAAGGCATAAAGCGGAAACAATATGCGGCGCGCCTCAACCGGGGCTGCCATCGCCGCCATGAACCGTTCGGGGTCTCCCTTTTCAACGATCGCAGCGCAGGCATTCAGGCTCACGTCGTCGCCCCGTCCCGCCCCAGCTTCCAACGGATCGCGTCCACCAACGCGTCAAAGGAGGCATCAACGATGTTGGCGCTGACCCCAACGGTGGACCAGGTGCGTCCCTGCTCGTCCTCGGAATCAATAATGACCCGCGTTACCGCCTCGGTGCCGCCATTGGTGATGCGCACCTTAAAATCTGTCAGATGAATGTCGGCCACTTGGTCTGCATAGCGCCCAAGGTCTTTCATCAACGCGCGGCTCAGCGCGTTCACCGGACCTTGGTCAGACCCGTCAGGCCCAAGGCTTTCGGAAACCGACATGGTTTTCTTGCCATCCACCTTCACCACAACCACAGCCTCTGAAAGCGATACCATTTCATTGCGCTTATTGCGGCGGCGTTCAACGGTCACCCGGTAGCGTTTGACCTCAAAGAACTCTGGCATCAGTCCCAATTCGGTCCGCGCCAACACCTCAAAGCTCGCCTGCGCGGTATCATAGGAATATCCCGACGCCTCGCGGTCTTTTACGCGGTCAAGAATGCGTTGCAACGCAGGGTCGCCTTTTGCCACGTCCAACCCCATCGACGTAAGCCGTTCGCGCAGATTGCTTTGCCCCGCTTGGTTGGACATCGGCACGATGCGGCTATTCCCAACAAGGCTTGGGTCAATATGCTCATATGTACTTGGGTCTTTGGCGATGGCGGACGCATGCAGCCC
The DNA here is from genome assembly GCA_018500065.2 of Octadecabacter sp. GTDB lineage: Bacteria > Pseudomonadota > Alphaproteobacteria > Rhodobacterales > Rhodobacteraceae > Octadecabacter. Next base: position 13,638 of record JAHBAO020000234.1, read on the forward strand.
CGCCTTATGCGCAAAGGCGCTTGCCCCGACATAAGCCGCCTGCTTGTGCGGAACACGGTTGAGCACTTCATCCAGCATCCGCGATGCTTTACGTAAATCCTTCAGCGCCTCCATGCTGACACCCGTTTCAAACTGGCTGGCGTAGGGTTCTTTCAACAATAGCGTCGGGATCAAGGTCGTGAGGTTGGCATTGCCACAGCGCTCCCCAAGCCCGTTCAGCGTGCCTTGGATTTGACGCGCACCCGCGGCAACGGCAACCAGCGCATTGGCCACCGCGTTCTCTGTGTCGTTATGCGTGTGAATCCCGATATGGTCGCCCGGCACCCCGGCTGCGATCAACGCTTTGGTCGCGCTACGTACATCATGGGGCAACGCACCACCGTTGGTGTCGCACAAAACCACCCAACGCGCACCCGCATCATAAGCTGCCTTGGCTGCCTGTAAGGTGTAATCGGGATTGGCCTTAAATCCGTCAAAGAAATGCTCTGCATCAAACAACGCCTCACGCCCCGCACTTACGATATGCGCAATCGAAGCGGCGATATTCTCGACATTCTCGTCCAGCGAAATCCCCAGCGCAGTTTTCACATGAAAATCATGGGTCTTGCCCACCAGACACACCGCCGACGTGCCCGCATTCATCACGGCCGCCAACACATCGTCGTTGTCCGCAGACCGCCCCGCCCGCTTGGTCATCCCAAACGCTGTCACAACCGCCCGCGTCTTCGGCACGTCCTCAAAAAATTCGCTGTCAGTTGGGTTCGCACCGGGCCAACCACCCTCAATGTAATCCACACCCAGATCATCCAACACAGCCGCAACCGCGCGTTTCTCATCCGTTGAGAACTGCACACCTTGGGTCTGCTGCCCATCGCGCAACGTCGTGTCATAAAGATAAAGACGCTCAACCATGATCGCACTCCCCAGCTTCTTTTGTTCCAAAATACCTCGGGGGTGAGGCCGCAGGCCGAGGGGGCTGGCCCCCTTTCTTATGTCGGCGCACCGCAGGTGCGCACCCCGCCCGCCGCAGGCGCTGATCGCAGATCATTTCAACACCTCCAACACAGACGCATCAAACTCAGGTCCCGCTTCCCAACGCGCCGTGCCCGCGACATCCGACACCTGCACACCCGCGGCATTCAAAACATCCCGAACACGGTCCGCCTCGCCCCAATCCTTCGCAACCCGCGCAGCACTACGTTCTTCAATCAAACGATCAATCACCGCACCGACCCAGTCGGGCAAAGCATCGCCGGTTTCAGCCACATCCAACACAGCCCAGTCATTCACCAGTCCTAGCGTTTCGAGCGCATGCGCCAAAGGCACCAGTCCCGCTGCAGTCTTGGCTTTGGCCAAAACATGCATCCGTGAAATCGCTCCCGACGTGTTAAGATCGTTGCCAAGCACGCCCATGAATTCGACGTCCGCAGCCCAATCGCCAGACGCTTTCAGCTTTTCAACCGTGCCTGCCGAATACCCGTGCTTGCGCAGCACCTCAAACCAATCGGAAAGCATCTTTTCAGCTTCACCGCGCTTCACCTCGGTCCAGTCCATCGGCTTGCGGTAATGGGTCATCAAGAACACCAAACGGATCACTGCCCCATCAACCCCTTGATCAAGCAGGTCGCGCACGGTGAAGAAATTGCCCAATGACTTGGACATTTTCTTGCCCTCGACCTGTAGCATCTCGTTGTGCATCCAGACATTCGCGAACCCGTGACCAGCACAGGTCGACTGCGCGATCTCATTTTCGTGGTGTGGGAATTGCAAATCATTGCCACCTCCGTGAATGTCAAATGTCTCGCCAAGCAAATCCAGCGCCATCGCGGAACATTCAATGTGCCAGCCCGGACGGCCACGCCCCCACGGGCTATCCCAACCGGGTTGCTCGTCCGTGCTGGGCTTCCAAAGCACGAAATCCATCGGGTCTTCTTTGAACGGCGCAATTTCAACCCGTGCTCCCGCGATCATATCATCAACGCTACGCCCAGACAGCGCGCCGTATTCTTCGTAAGACCGCACACGAAACAGCGCATGACCCTCAGCCTCGTAAGCATGACCTTTCGCAATCAGGTCCTCGATCATCGCGATCATCTGCGCGATGTAGGCAGTGGCACGCGGGGCCTCAGTTGGCTCCAAAGCACCCAGTGCATCCATATCCGCGCGATACCAACCAATCGTCTCGTCAGAACGCTGTGCAATCAACGCCTCAAGCGTCCCTGCAGCACCAGATTCCTGCCGTGCCAATGCTGTCGCGTTGATCTTGTCATCCACATCCGTAAAATTGCGCACATAGGTCACATGATCCGCGCCGTAGGTGGAGCGCAGTAACCGAAACAACGTATCAAACACGATCACAGGCCGCGCATTGCCCAGATGGGCACGATCATAGACCGTCGGCCCACAGACATACATGCGCACGTTATCTGGGTCGATCGGCTCAAACTCGACCTTTTTGCGAACCGCGGTGTTAAATAGTCTCATCGTCATGTCATGCCTCAAGCGCAGGGGTTGCCCGCGGACTTAGCAAGTTCAACGACATGAGGAAACGTGAAAGAGCAGTCCGCGACTAAGTCAGCAGGTAATACTGCAAGAAATGATGCAAATGCTCTTCATGCGAACTGCGTAGCCGCCCAACGCCCCGCCAGTCAACGCACCATTTGCGCCAGCATGTGCAGCGTGTTGGGGTGACGGGCCGTTGCTTGCACCCCAAGAACCTGATCCATCTTGGCCATCACCTTTGATCGCGCAACGCCGGACGGCGCATTAAGCCAAACACGCTTGCCCAGCACGACTAATTCATAAACGACCGAAAGGCCGACGCTGACGCGATTGAAGGCTACGTCCTAG
>JAHBAO020000213.1 GCA_018500065.2 Octadecabacter sp.
CCACAGGTCTCTATCGCCCATCCACACTGCAAGACCTCCACGACTTCACTCGTCTGCAAGACGCCCTTGATAATGTCGCATGGTTCACCCGCTGTTGCATCGCCACGGACGTGCCCGACATGCTCGACCTTGACGTAAACACCGCCTACGCCCTGATGCGCGGCACCACCAAGCCAGTCGCGACCGCCTTCACCATCGCAGAACACGTCGATCCCATCGTCCACCTGTTCGACATTGCAGCTGGCGGGATCGGTGAATTCGCCAAACGCCCGTTTGTGAAAACCCACATCAGCCCCGTGATTTCCCCCATGCGCTTTGGCGAAGACGCCGTTGACGTCGTTTACAAATGCATCGCGCACAACATCCCCATGTCTTGCATCACCGCCGCCCAAGCAGGCGCAACCGCCCCCGCGACCCTCGCAGGCTTCCTCGCACAATCCCTCGCAGAAACGCTGGCGTCCCTTGTCATGGTCAACGTCATCTCGCCCGGTTTCCCGATGATCTTTTCCAACTGGCCGCTGGTCATTGATCTGCGCTCCGGCGCGTTTGCGGGTGGCGGCGGCGAAACCACCGTCCTCAATGCCGCCTCTGCACAGCTGTCCAACTGGCTCGGCCTGCCGTCGGGCGTCGCCGCCTCCATGACCGACGCCAAGGCCCTCGACGCGCAATACGGCGTTGAAAAAGGCATGACCTCCCTCGCCACTGCGCTGGCTGGCGGCAACCTGATTTATGAATCCTCCGGCATGACAGCCGCCCTGCTCGGCGCATCCTTCGAGGCCTTCGTGCTCGACGATGAAATGCACGCCATGACCTACCGCACTTTGCGCGGCATCGAAGTGTCTGATGAAAACCTCGGCTATGACGCCATCTGCGCGTCGATCTTAGGCGACGGTCACTTCCTCGGATCAAACCACACCTACGCTGCAATGGAACGCGACTACCACTACCCGTCCTTAGCGGATCGCGAACAGCCCAAAACATGGGCTGATGCAGGTGCTCAAACCGCAGAGATGCGTGCCAAACTGCGCGTCGATGACATCCTACGCACCCATAATCCTGCGCATTTATCCGCCAAACAAGACGCGGAAATCCGCGCGGCGTTCAACATCATCGACTAACCCGCCCTTGACCTTTGCAGCCCAAGCGTGGAGCGTGGCCCCAACAAATGAAAGGCCGCAACATGGGCAAACTCCACAAAAAAATCGTCCTCACAGGGGCCTGCGGCTCCCTTGGCATGGAGATCCGCGCAACTTTGGCGGCACTGGCCGATGAACTGGTTTCCGTAGACATCGCAGACGCGCCCGAAACGTTGCTGGCCAACGAGACCTTCGTCAAAGCAGACTGCGCCAATTTCGACGAAGTCCTGCCGTTGATGGAAGGTGCAAACATGGCCGTCCACTTCGCCTCAATCCCCGACGAACGCCCTTTCGAAACTCTTCTCGGCCCGAACTTTCTGTCGTCCTACAACGCCTGGGAAGCCGGCCACCGCCACGGCGTGCAACGCGTCATTTACGCATCCTCGGTTCACGCCGTTGGTATGCATGAAAACTCGGCTGGTATCGACGTCGATGCTGATCACGCCCCCGATACCTTCTATGGCCTCGCCAAATGCTTCTCCGAAGACCTTGGCAAACTCTACTGGGCGAAACGCGGGATGGAATCCGTACACCTGCGCATTTTCTCCTGCACCAAAGTCCCACAAAACCTACGCGCGCTGCGTACGTGGCTCAGCTTTGATGACCTGCGCCACTTGGTTGAACGTGCGGTCACTGCAACCACCACCGGTTTCGCAGTCGTATACGGCATTTCCAACAATGATCGTGCTACCGTGAACAACGTCAAGGCCGCGTTCCTTGGCTACAAACCAAAAGACAACGCTGAAAACTGGGCTGAAAGCCTGTTCGCAGGCGCGCCGCCAGCGGATCCGTCTGACCGTGCACAACTGTGCATCGGCGGCCCCTTCGCAACCATCCCGTTGGGCGAAAGTGGCGTGGCCGCGATCAATGCAATGTCCGCCCCGACACCAGAACCCGCCACTGCACCGCAGCCAGACGACGCCAAGAAACTACCGTCGTTCCTGACCAAAAAAGGCATGAATCCCTAAAAGGTTATCTCAAAGCGCGCGCCCTGTTCGCTCGGGGCCAGCGCGATCTGCGCGTTATGCGCTTCCAATGTGCGCCGCACGATAGATAACCCCATCCCTGTGCCCCCTGTTTTTCTACGCGTGGTAAAAAACGGCTCAAATATGCGGGTCGCGTTGCCCGCAGAAACGCCCGCCCCGTTGTCTTGCACCACTAAATTTCCATCGTAAGAAACACTCACCTGTGTCGCGCCATGTGCCCGCGCGTTACCAACCAAATGATCCAGAACCAATCGCAGCGCGTCCTCGCTCAGCGGCACAATCCCGTCTTCAATCACCTCAACGCCCTGCGCCACTTCGGACAAACGCACCTGCCCACGGGCCGCGGGTTCTTGCGCCTGCGCAAGGGATCGTTGCGCGTCCAAAAGTGCGGTCATCCGTTCAGACGATGCTTCGATCCGCCCCAACAATCGCACGCGTTCATCGCTTGGCAAGTCCGGCATCGCCAGCAATTCCGCCGCACCACGCACCACCGTTAAGGGCGATTTCAGCTCATGCGTGACGTGGTCCGCATAACTGCGCAAAACCGCCTCGCGGTTCTGCAACGCACGTCCCATATCAAGGAAAGATTGCCCGAGCGCCTGCATGTCTGCGGTACCGTAATGTTCCAGCGGGTCAAGCGCATCTGGTGCGTTCTGGCGCAATCCGGAAACCCGTTCGCGCATCGCCGTCACAGGGCGCAGCAGCAATCGCCACAACCCCCACCCCATGACAAATGTTGCCAGCAATACGCCAAAACCTGCGACATAAACCGCCTCTCGATACCCCAGCACCGGCCACATGTAGCGCACGAAAAAGATGCCAATAATCGGCAGCGACAGCACAACACAAAGCGTAACTGCAACCACCAGCCAAAGCGGTGGACGCCATTTGACAGCAATCTTGTTCACGCGCTTTTCACACCCAAACACGGCCCCATCCGAATACCGATACCGTGCATCGTTTCAACAGCATCACCGCATCCAGCGCCGCCCAGCTTGGCCCGCAGATTGCGCAAATGGCTGTCCATTGTGCGATCACTTACATGCACATTCACACCGTAAATTGCATCCACCAGCGCAGGGCGTGCATGCACTTGATCGGGCCGCGTCATCAGCTTCACCAGCAAATCCATTTCCCGCGCGGTCAGTGTCACAACATCCCCGCGCACACGGCACAAATGGCGACTCGGATCGACTTCCAAGATCCCGTGGCGCAATGGCTGGTCTTCAACCACCGGCCCACCACGTCGCAAAATCGCCTTCACACGGGCAACCAGTTCCCTTGGGGAAAACGGTTTGGGCAGGTAATCATCCGCGCCCATTTCCAGCCCGACAATCCGGTCAATCTCATCGCCTTGGGCGGTCAGGAACAAGATCGGCACATCGGAAGTCACCCGCACAGTACGGCACACCTCAAGCCCGCCCATTTCCGGCAAACCAATATCCAGCACCACCAGATCCGGCTTGATCCGCGCAACCGCGTCTAACCCGGCACGCCCATCCGCCGCTTCTTCTGTTTGAAAACCCGCTTGGCCAAGCGCGATGCGCACAACATCACGAATGTCGCCATCATCATCAACAATCAGGATCGTCTGGCTCACGCTGCGGCCTCCTTGCCCAGCACCTTAGCGGCAACAACGCGCTTGGGAAACGGTCGTGTGGCATGGTCCAGCCACCAGCCATCCAGTTGTAATTTTGATGGCACGGCTTTGGTTAATGTTGTCATGGGGCTGTGTCCTCTCATTCGGGTTGCCCCCTTATGAAAAGCGTTTGTGCAGACGCATTATCCCGTTTGTGCAGTTTTCGTGTAGACCTTACAGCGCGGCTTCAGCCGCCTCACGGATCGCACGGATGTTGTTGCCATAAATGTCAGGCGTCTCAACGGATCCACCACGAAACACCGCTGATCCTGCCACCAAAACATCCGCACCCGCCTTGGCCACCAAAGGCGCAGTGGTTGGGTCAATCCCACCATCCACCTGAATGTGGATTGGACGATCACCAATCATCGCGCGACACCGCGCGACTTTATCAACCATCGAATGCGTAAACTTCTGCCCGCCAAAACCGGGGTTGATCGTCATGATCAGAATCATGTCGATGTCGTCCAAAATATCCACCAACCCATCCAGCGGCGTCGTCATGTTCACCGCAGCACCCGCAAGTTTCCCTTCGCCGCGCACGGACTGCAATGAGCGGTGCAAATGCGGCCCAGCTTCGGCATGCACGGTAATCATATCACTGCCCGCCTTGGCGAAATCGCCGATGTAAGGGTCAGCAGGCGAGATCATCAGATGCACATCCATGAACGTTTTGACGTGTGGACGAATGGCTGCCACAACATTTGGCCCAATCGTCAGGTTCGGTACAAAATGTCCGTCCATCGGGTCCACATGGATCCAATCCGCGCCCTGCGCCTCTACCGCTTGGATTTCAGCACCAAGGTTGGCGAAGTCGGCAGACAAAATAGACGGAGCAATCTTGATGGAGCGGTCAAATGACATGGGAATCCCCTGTGTTTTAGAAACTGTGTGTAGCAGCTGTGGTTTTCACCGTCTGCCTACCCTGCAGACCACCAGATGTCACGGGTCCCTGTGCGCGGCGTTGCGCCACGTGTAATCTGTCGCCGAGCATGGTTATTTGATGTTATGGACAATATTTCACTCTCCGCCAGCGACACCTTCGGCCCGGATGAGGCCTTCGTTCTCAGCCGCGCCGAACTGGACACGCGCCGCCCGCCTTTGCTGCACACGCAGGACTTCCATGAAATGCTCTGGGTGCAAAACGGCACGGTGCGCTTGCATACATCCACCGAACAACGCGACCTAACCGAGGGCGACCTGCTGTTCATTTCTCCCGATCAGCCCCACGGTCTGCAAGGGCGGCGTGCCAAAGGCGCGCATCAAAACGATGAAGCCTCGATGGTCGTCTCCCTCGCCATCCGCCCTGGCGTGATCAACGCCATCGGTAATCGCCATGATGACCTAGCTGGGGTAGCGTTCTGGGGCGGCGGCCTTGAAATCGCCCATCGCGATATCCGCCAACTGGCCGCCCTCAACCAAGCCGCCCTCCAGCTGGAACGCAGTCCACGGCGCAAATTGTTCCTCGAAGCGTTCTTGATGCCCCTCCTCGTCGCGCTTGA
>JAHBAO020000416.1 GCA_018500065.2 Octadecabacter sp.
GATGTCGGAATGGCAGATTGCGCAGGCGGTCAGGGTGACCTCGACTTCGCTTTCGATCGGCGCGCGAATTTCGATCTCTTCAATGACGAAAGGCTGGCCAAATTCATGGCAGACAGCGGCTTTGATACGGGACATGGACCACCTCGGGTTAAGGGCTTTGGAGGAGGGTGGCGTTGGGGCGCGCAGCGCGCAAGTGCGAAAACGACGCGCGGTGTCGTTTAGGGTGCGGTCTGGCGGGTGCGGCCCAGAAAAACCAACATGCACAGGATCATAAGGAGTGCTGACAGAATGAAGGCTGCGCCGGGGAAATAGGGGCCAGTTTCGGTTGTGAAGGCCCAGAACAGTTGTGTCATAACCAGCGGGGAAAAGATCATCGCCATAGATTTGGCAGAGGAGATGACACCTTGGAGTTCGCCTTGCCGGTCATCGCCGACGCGCTGGGATATCAGCCCTTGCAAAGCAGGTGTGACGACGGCGCCCAGTGATGTGAGTGGGATGAAGGCCAGCGCGACCCAACCGTTCGAAATAAGCGTCAGCATGACGAAAGCGGTGAAGTTGAAACAGATGCCATAGACGATTGTACCGCGTTCGCCCAAATGACGCAGGGCGATACGGATAAGCCCGCCTTGCACGATGGCCATGCCGATGCCGAACAGGGCAAGCGATGCGCCGACCATGCCCGGGGACCAGCCGTAGGCCTCTTTGGTGAAATAGGCCCATGTCGCGGGGTACACGATGAAGGCGAATTCATAAAGGAACACAAGGAAGATAAGGCGGCGTACGCCGTCGAGTTGGCCAAGGGCTTTGAACGCGGCGAGGGGGTTGGCACGGCGCAGCACGAAGGGTCGGCGGATGCGGTCGGTGACGGTTTCGGGCAGGACGAAATAGCCAAAGATGAGGTTGAGGCCGCCAAGGAGGGCCGCGGCGTAGATGGGTGCGCGGGGGCCGAATTCCCCGAGCAGGCCGCCAATGACGGGGCCGAGTACGAAACCGAGGCCGAACGCCGCGCCGACGAGACCGAAGTTTGCGGATTTCTCGTCGGGCTTGGAGATGTCTGCGATGAAAGCGGTGGCAGTGGATTGGGTTGCCGCCGTGATGCCACCGATGACGCGGGTCAGGAACAACAGCCAGATAGTGCCCGCAACGGCCATGACGAGATAGTCAATTGTCATGACGAGGAGGGAAATCAACAGAACAGGGCGGCGGCCGTAGCGGTCTGATAGCGAACCGAGGATAGGGCCAAAGATAAATTGCATCACCGCGAATGTCGTCGCGAGGATACCGCCCCAAAGGGCTGCGTCCCCGATCGTGCCGCCGTTCACCTCATTGATAAGGTCCGGCATGACAGGCAGGATCAGCCCGATGCCCATAGCATCAAGGGTCAGTGTGATTAGGATAAACGTGAAGGCGCGTTTGCGCTGTGTGGCGTTCATGCAAATTACATAAAGTGAACTGATCGGTTCGGAAAGTGGATTTTACGGATGCTGATACGTGTGACTAAGATTGTCTCGCGGCAGTGGGGTTGATAGGGATCGCATCCAAGTCTTGTCTTATTGTAAGGACGCGTATGGCACATCCAAATGGTTCGGACGACGAATCACAGACACCGGCTGACCAACCGCGTGTTGAACGGGTACGTTTTGACGGGCAAGACGCGTGGTGCAAACGGCCCGAAGCGGCGCGATCAAGCATTTTCACAAGCCTGCATCGCATTTTGGACCGCGTTTTACCCAAGGTGATGCGATCGACGAATGCGGTTGGTGGGATTGATGCGCTGCACGGCGAAGCAAAACGGCTACGGGTGTTTGACGTCAAGGGGTTACCCGTTCCAAAGGTACTGCAAGAGACTGAGGAACATTTGGTGTTGTCTGATTGTGGCGCGCAATTGCGTGGGCATATGAGGGTGAGTTCCGATGCTGCGGAAAAGACCCGACTTATTGCGCAAGCGTTGGAAGTCTTGGTGTCCATTCACCAAGCGGGCCTCGCGCATGGGCGACCGTTCTTGAAGGATATGACGCTGTCCAACGAGGGGGCGATTTATGTTCTTGATCTGGAGGAAGATCCAATTGCACGGATGCCCTTGGCAGACGCGCAAGCCAGAGACGTCTATTTGTTTTTGCTGTCTTGTGCGGAGTTTCAGGACGACCCGAAACAAGGGCTCAAACGCGTGTTAGGCACCTACCTCACCAATGCGCCCAAAGAGGTCGCACCGCGCCTGATCGCGCTTTGCAATTCCTTGCGCGTGTTGCGTTGGATCATCAGGGGCACGGGCGCGACGCTTTTCACCCATGATGCGCATGGTGCGTATTGGGCGGCGCGTGTTCTTGAGGGTGTCGCGGACTTAGACGTGGCCGATTGACGTCAGAAATTCGCGCAGTCGCGTGGTGATGTCATCAGCGTGGGCGACAGGTGCGATGTGCCCGGCCCCACGAACCAAATGAAACTGTGACCCTGGCACAAGGTCTGTGGTTTCGCGCACAAGGTCGGGTGGTGTGGCTTTGTCGTCGTTTCCGCAAAGACCCAGCGTTGGCAGACGCAGACCGGATGTGGGTGTGTAAAAGTCGGTTCCTGCGATGGCTTCGCAGGTGGCGGCGAAGCCTTCTGCATTGGCCCGCGTCAGCCACTCTTCCAGCTTGGGGCTGTTATCGCGGGCGTTCCATCTTTTAAGCATCTCTGGGATGATCGCGGGCATACCGCCGTCGCGCACCGTCTTTGCGCGGGAGTGCCACGGCGCTGGTTGGCCGTGTTTGGCGGCGCTGGCAATCAGGGTCATTCCACGCACAATGTCGAGCCGTTTGACGGCTAGACCCTGTGCCACCATGCCACCCACGGACAGGCCGACAAAAACCACATCGCGCAATTCAAGGGCATCACAAACCGCTTCAGCGTCAGAAATCAGCGTGCCCATGCTGTAGGGGCCGTCGGGCACATCAGATTGACCGTGGCCGCGCAGGTCATAGCGCACGCAACGATAGTTCGGCAGTTGGGCGACTACGCTGTCCCAAACCCGATGATCAAGGCCGAGACAATGTGAAAAGACCAGCGTCGGCCCTGTGCCTTCGTCCTGAACAAACAGGCCTGCGCCTTTTGCTGATATCCTATGTGTCGTCATCGTCGCCCATCAGCATATGTGCGATGATCTGGCCGTGATCAGATGCGAGTTTGTTGTAAGGCGCTTCTGCATGTGAGCCGTCAGTGAGGTGGTCGTTCAGCGCAGAAAAGTACTCCATCTCACCGATCTTGTCTTCGTTGTCAGGGTGGAAATGGTGCGACATGTAAATCTGGTCGATGGATTCAAAATTACCGCCAAAGGCCGACGTATAGACCATATCGCGCGAGGACTTGCGCACGAAAAGCTTTTCAGCTGAATGCAGGCGGACACGATCAATTGCGCTGCGGATTCGTAGGTTTTCGGCGTCTGAATAACGGTCGCGCCCTGTTTGTGCATCATGGCGCAGCATCCACGCGTAGTTCTTAAACGGAACTTCGCCTGAGATGATTTCAGACGAAACCGCATGTTCGCCGTCGTTGAAATCGCCCAGTACCATAACGGGGTTTGCGGCCTCAAGTTCGGCAATGATTTCGCGGCGCAGCACCCATGCTTCGGCCATGCGGCGCAGGGCGGCGCGCAATGAGCCCATCGCACGAGCGGCGGCGTCGTATTGTGTCAGGTCAGCGGCGGGCGGGAAGTCTGCGCCGGCAGGTGTGATATGTTCGCCAAGTTTGGATTTCAGGTGGCAATTGAAGACGGTGATGATCTGGTCGCCGACAGGAATGCGTGCCTTGAGGATCGGGCGCGACAGGCGGCGAAGGCGGTAATGGCCCGCGTCGTCGTCCCCATCTGAGCCGCGCAAGGCGGAAAACGGAATATCGAGTGGTTCGGGAAGGTCTTGGATAATTTCAGGCGTGCCGACAAACCCAAAACGCGAGACGATCGCAACGCCGGGGCGGCGCTGACCCGCCTCGCCAGTGTCGGCGGCATTGGGGGCAAAGGCCAGCCCGCCCGTGCCGTAGGGCGTGTAGGCGAGTTTGCGAAAGATCGCTTTGCGGTGGTAGCGCTTGGACTTGTCGGGGATCGAGGCGGCGTTTGAGGCTTGGCCAAGGGCATCGGCCTCGGCGATGACGGCACGCAGGGCGTCTTCTTCAAAGATTTCCTGAAAACCGACGATGTCGGCATCCATTGTTAGCAGCTGATCTGCCATCCAGTCTTGTTTCCACGCGTATTCTTCGGGGGTGTATTTTTGGAACTCGTAATATTCCTTATCCGCGCCGATGAGGTTTTTGACGTTGAAACTGGCGATGGTGAAACGGGTCATGGGGTGGTTCTTTCCGTTTGGTTGGGGAGCCTCCGGCGGGGATATTTAAGAAACAAAGGCAAAGGGTTAGCTGAGAGTCGCGAGAGCCTGTGCGAAAAGAGCTGGATCAACGTTGCCGCCGGAGATGGTGACGATGACGGCATCGCCGTTGATGTCATCCTTGCGGTAAAGCGCGGCGGCGAGGGCGGCGGCGCCACCGGGTTCAGCGACGACTTTGAGGCGTAAGAACGCTTGGGCCATTGCTTGCAGCGCTTCTTGTTCGCTGATGACGAGACCGGGTCCGCAGAGGCGTTTCATGATCGGGAAGGTCATGTCACCGGGTTGTGCCGTGATAATGGCATCACAGATGTTGCCAGAGGTTTGGGTGTTGCGTTCGATCCCGCCAGAGCGCAGCGATCGCGCGACGTCGTCAAAGCCTTCGGGTTCGACAGGGCGAATGCGTAAGGTGGGGGCGTCCGCTTCGCAGGCCAGCGCGATGCCAGAGGTGAGGCCGCCGCCACCGCAGCAGACGAGGACATCAGCGTTTTCAATGCCAAGCGCGTTGGCGTCTTGCGCGATTTCGAGGCCGCAGGTGCCTTGGCCCGCGATAACCAGTGGTTCATCGAAGGGTTTGATCAGGGTGAGGCCGCGCTCACGGGCGATGCGCGCGCCGATTTCGTCGCGGTCCTCAGTGTCACGGTTATAAAGGACAACTTCGGCGCCCAGCGCTTTGGTGTTTTCGATTTTCAATTGGGGCGCGTCAGCTGGCATGACAATGACGGATGTTGTGTCATGGCGCGCGGCTGCAAGTGCGACGCCTTGGGCATGGTTGCCGCTGGAATAGGCGATCACACCTTTGGCGCGCTGTTCGGGGTCCATCGCGCTGAGGGCGGACCAACCACCGCGGAATTTGAAGCTGCCGGTGTGTTGCAGGCATTCCGGTTTGATGAAGACTTTGCGGCCTGCGATTTCGTCCAAGAACGGCGATGACAGCAGGGGCGTGCGGCGGGCGTGGCCTTCCAAGCGTTTGGCGGCGGCGCGGATCATCTCGATGTTCATAGCGCAAGGATCCAGTCTTTAAGGACGCCCAGTGATTCCGGTTCATCAAGGAACGGGACGTGGCCACGACCCAGAACGGTTGCGGCATATGCATCGGGGCGGCGGTTGCGCATTTCTTCAAAGGTGGGTGCAGAGAGTAGGTCGGACGCGTCGCCGCGCAATATGGCCAAAGGCAAGCCCGCCATCGCGTCGAAAACCGGCCAGAGGTCGGGGGCGAGGTTTGTTTCAGCGGCAAGCACCGTGTCGCGCAGTTTGGGGTCGTATTTGATGACCAGACCGTCGGGCGTTTCGTCGTAGTGGGCCGCAACCTCGGCCAACCATCGTGATCGCGGGACGCCTTTGAAGTGCGACCATGCTTTCGCGCGAAATGCGGCGGCGTCGGCATGGGTTTTTTGCGGTGGATTGCGGCCAATGTAGTCTTTGATCACGGACAGCCCTGCGGCTTCGATTTGGGGGCCGATATCATTGAGCGCGACGCCAAGTAGGCGGTTTTTCGCTGTGGCGGCAAGGACCATGCCGATAAGGCCACCGCGCGAAGTGCCAAGAATGCCCGCCTTTTCGATGTTCAGATGATCGAGTAGTGCGAGGGCGTCGTGGGCTTCTTGTGGGATTGTGTAGCTTACAGGATCGGCCCAATCGGATTGGCCCCGCCCGCGGTAATCCATCCGGATCAGCCGACAACTAAGATGCGGGGCAACGTGGTCAAAATCTGCGGTGTTACGGGTTAATCCTGCGAGGGCAAGCACGGGTAAGCCTTCGCCCTCGTCGGTGTAATAAAGCCGTGTGCCGTCTTGCGCCGTAAAGTGAGGCATCAGACCAGGTCAGGGATTGTGCTGAGGTCTTTGAGTGTGCGGTGTGGAGACGCCCAAAGACGGTCTTGGGGTTTTTCGCCCCGATTTACCCAGACGGTGCCAAAGCCATACCCGGCGGCACCCGCCGCATCCCAGCCATTCGAAGATGCAAACAGCACTTCGGTTTGTGGCACGTCAAAACGGTCCCAAACCAGATCGTAAACGTGACGATGGGGCTTGTAGATTTGGACTTCTTCGACCGACAAAACATCATCCAGATATTCACCGATCCCGGCGGAGCGCACGGCGCTGACGAGCATATCAGGCGAGCCGTTGGACAGGATCGCGATGTTGACGTCTTTTTCCTTTAGCGCCTTTAGCATTGCAGGGACTTCGGGGAAGGCAGGAAGTTCTTTGTAAACGGAAAGCAGTTTGGCGCGCAGGGCGTTGTCGTGCAAGCCATTGTTATCCAGCGCCCAATCAAGAGCGTCTTGGGTGACTTGCCAGAACGGAATGTGCTGACCTGAAATCGCGCGAAGCCATGAGTATTCCAACTGCTTTGCACGCCAGTCCGCAGACAAAGTTCCCCAGACGGCAGCCAATTGCGATTGGCCCGGTTCACTGGCAACGCTGCGCGCGGCAGCGTCCACATCAAACAGGGTTCCATAGGCGTCAAAAATGCAGGTGGTAATTGTCATGGGCAGCCTTTCTGTTGGCAGCAGCTTGGCATGCAACTTCGGACTTGGAAAGCCTCAAAGCCTGTCGGTAAGTACGGCGTAATTAAGCGGGGCGATTTCATAGATGATTTTGCGCAATGACATGAGCGTTGCACCTGTCTCTTATACACATCT
>JAHBAO020000323.1 GCA_018500065.2 Octadecabacter sp.
CCGCCCCGCCCAATCGCCGACACCGATTTCACGCAAACGAATGTCGGTATGCACGGCCTCAGCCAGTGGACCGCAGGCAATACCAGCGGTCTGTATTGCACGACCAGAGGGGCTGGACCAAAAGTCAAAACCCGCCAGATCTATGCTGCGCAGGATTTCACCCTGTCGCGCGGCATCCGCCTCGCCTTTGGGGGTCAGCGGCGAATTTAGCCAACCTTGCATGCGGTCTTCGGCATTCCACACGGTCTGGCCGTGGCGCAGGATATAAAGTTCCGGATAGGTCATACCGCGTGCCTACCCTGCCCTAGATCAAACCAAAACCCCCCAAGAAACCCGTTGCACCGAATCGATTTCCCGCTCATAGCGAAATTGCATCTCTCGCCCGCGGGAGAGACCGACGGAAACGTCGGCGCCGAAGGAGCAACGACCCGGAAACTCTCAGGCAAACGGACCGCGGAGCGTAACGCAATCTGGAGAGTGGCGTTCAGGCGCGCCCACCGAAGGAGCCGTCACGGTCAGACCCGCGGCGAAACTCTCAGGTCCCCTGACAGATGGGTTCACCGCCGAGCTATCGGCATGTTTGAACGCTGTCTAAAAGGAACTAACCCGATGAAAAAAATCGCTATAATTGGTGCCGGCATTACTGGCATCACCACCGCCTACGCCCTGATGAACCGCGGCTTTGACGTCACCGTGTTTGACCGCAACCGCTATGCTGCAATGGAAACCTCCTTTGCCAATGGCGGCCAGCTGTCTGCCTCCAACGCCGAAGTCTGGACCCAATGGTCCACAATTTTCAAAGGCCTTAAATGGATGACACAACGCGGCGCGCCGCTGTTGGTGAACCCTAAACCAAGCTGGCACAAGTATTCCTGGATGGCGGAGTTCATGTCCAACATCCCGAATTATCGGAAAAACACCGTTGAAACCGTGCGTCTTGCCATCACCGCGCGTGAACATCTGGTGTCGAATGCAGCCAATGAAGGCTTCGATTTCTCGTTGGAAAAGCGCGGCATCCTACACGTCTATGACTGCAAGCCAGACTTTGACGCGGCCGACAAGGTTAACGCCCTGCTCAAGGAAGGCGGACTTGAACGCCACGCCGTCACTGCAGATGAAATGAGAAAGCTAGAGCCTGCTCTGAAGGGCGAAATCTACGGCGGTTACTACACCGAGAGTGACTTTACGGGTGACATTCACAGCTACGCCAAGGGGTTAGGTGAAGCCTGCAAGAAACGTGGAACCACGTTCAAGTATGGCTGTTTCGTTGAAACCCTGACCGTACGCGAGCGTGGCGGCGTTGATGTCGGCTGGACCGAGGCTTCGGGCAACCAATCCGACCACTTCGATGGTATCGTCATTTGCGCAGGCGTGCGCAGCCGCGCCTTTGCCGCGATGGTCGGCGACCGCGTGAACGTCTACCCCGTCAAAGGATATTCCATCACGGTCGCGCTTGATGACGAAGAAAGCCAAACAGCCGCGCCTTGGGTGTCCCTACTCGATGACAAAGCCAAGATTGTGACCGCGCGCCTTGGCGTCAACCGTTTCCGCGTGGCGGGCACGGCTGAATTCAACGGTGAAAACCGTGATATTCGTGATGATCGCATCAAGCCACTCGTGAAATGGGTGGAAAACCTGTTTCCGGACGTCAGCACAGAACACGCCGTCCCGTGGGCTGGGCTGCGCCCGATGATGCCAAACATGATGCCGCGCGTTGGCCCGGGTAAGTCCTCGGGCGTGTTCTACAATACGGGTCACGGCCACTTGGGGTGGACGTTGTCTGCCGCTACGGCCGAGATCGTGGCCGACAGTGTGCTGAACGCGTCACGCTCAAACGCGGGTTAACTAACGCAAAGCGGCACGCGAAGGTGTTCCCCTCACGTGCCGCAAAATCGCTTAATGTGATAGACGAAGTTCAACGCCCAAATTGCTGATTTAGCTAGATTACTTCATCACCCACGATAGTCTTTTTTGGACCAGATGTGTCATTGGGATGGCGGAGTTTTACCGTTACGATTGTCGCGTTCGCGGCTTCTTTGGTGCGTTTCACCATCAGCTTGCCAAGCGGTGGAACCGTCAGGTCCTCGCCCTTTGTCAACGCGCGACCCAACACAGTCAACATCGCTTCAACCACGGGTTTAACGTCTTTTTTCTTCATACCCGTTTCGGCCATCACCCGCTCAATGAGCTCGGGCTTCTTGAGCGGCGCACCTGCGACCACAGGCTTCACCGCTTCAATGATGGTTGCCTTTGGGATCACGGCAGCTTTTGCAGGCGTTGCCACGGCCTTTGCTGTCTTGACGGGCTTTGTTTTCAACGCGGCCGGTGCTGATTTCGCAGCGGATTTCGGTGTCTTTTGTGCTTTTTTTGTCGCTGTTTTTGTTCCGCTGGTGGCCATTTCTGTCTCCGATCGGGCGCACGAGATTGTGCCTGCTTTGGAAATAATAGCGGTTATTAGGTTCTATTCCCATTGGAATAATAAAGAAAAGTTTGGGGTGTGGCGTGAATACTGAGAAACTGTTCCCCCAAGGGTTGACCTCAAGCACCCGATCTGGATTTCTGTTATTCCTAAACAAGGGGGAAGACTTTAATGACGAAGAAAACAATTATTGCTGCGACACTTGCCGCAACACTGGCGCTGCCTGCCGTTGCAGGAAACATGTCAGACCCGATTATGGATGCGGACATTATCATCCAAAACGTTGAAACACCGTCAAGCGGCGCTGCCATGCTGCCTGTCATCATTTTCGCATTGTTGGTGGCTGTCGCTGCCGGAAGCTAATCGCAACTTTATTGCATAAAAAAGGGCGCTGAGGTTATCCACAGCGCCCTTTTTGTTGTTCTTTCAGTGCCTTAGTGCGCAACGGCACCTGTGCCAGCTTCGCGTGCGCGCAAAGCCGCGGCCGCAGCTGCTGCATCTTCCGCTTCCTGATCCCACTCAACCGCTTCCGGTTCGGAAACCAACGCGTGCTTCAAGACTTCAGACGCGTGGGTGACAGGAATGATTTCCAGCCCCTCTTTCACGTTGTCCGGAATATCCGCGAGGTCTTTGACGTTTTCCTCAGGGATCAGCACCGTTTTGATGCCGCCACGTAGGGCCGCCAGCAGTTTTTCCTTCAAACCGCCAATCGCAGACGCGTTGCCGCGCAGGGTCACTTCCCCCGTCATGGCGATGTCTTTGCGCACCGGAATCTTGGTCAGCACGGACACAATCGCTGTCACCATTGCCAAACCCGCACTTGGGCCATCCTTTGGCGTGGCGCCGTCAGGAACGTGCACGTGGATATCCAACTTATCGAACTCCGGCGGTTTCACCCCGATTTGCGGGCTGATTGAGCGCACATAGCTGGAAGCAGCGTCGATGGATTCCTTCATCACATCGCCGAGCTTACCCGTTGTTTTCATACGGCCCTTACCCGGAAGGCGCAGCGCTTCGATGTTCAAAAGCTCCCCACCGACAGATGTGTAGGCCAGCCCCGTGACAACGCCGATCTGGTCGCTTTCTTCTGCCAACCCGAAACGGTGCTTCTTCACGCCCAAGAAATCTTCGATGTTGTCCTCATTGACGACAACATTCTCGACCTCTTTCTTGACGATCTTGGTCACGGCTTTCCGCGCCACCTTCGCGACCTCACGCTCTAGGTTCCGCACACCAGCTTCGCGGGTGTAGTAGCGGATCATGGATGTCAGTGCGGAATCCTCTAACGTGAATTCCTTCGCTTTAAGACCATGATTTTTCATCACTTTCTCAAGCAAGTGCTGCTTCGCGATCTCGCGCTTTTCGTCCTCGGTGTAACCCGACAGCGGAATAATCTCCATCCGGTCGAGCAATGGACCCGGCATGTTGTAGCTGTTGGACGTGGTCAGGAACATCACGTTGGACAGGTCATATTCGACCTCAAGATAGTGGTCCACGAACGTGCCGTTCTGTTCCGGATCAAGCACCTCAAGCATCGCAGATGCAGGGTCGCCACGGAAATCCTGCCCCATCTTGTCGATTTCATCGAGCAAGATAAGCGGGTTCGTGGTTTTCGCCTTTTTCAGCGCCTGAATGATCTTGCCGGGCATGGACCCAATATAGGTGCGACGGTGGCCGCGGATCTCAGATTCGTCACGTACACCACCAAGGGAAATGCGAATGAACTCGCGCCCTGTCGCCTTGGCCACCGACTTCCCGAGCGAGGTTTTACCCACACCAGGAGGGCCGACGAGACACATGATTGGCCCCTTCAGCTTTTGGCTGCGCTGCTGCACCGCAAGGTACTCAACGATGCGTTCTTTGACCTTTTCAAGGCCATAGTGGTCCCCATCAAGAATGGCCTCGGCCTTACCCAAGTCTTTCTTAACGCGGGATTTTTTACCCCACGGGATCGACAAAATCCAATCCAGATAGTTGCGCACAACTGTGGCTTCCGCAGACATCGGTGACATGTTCTTGAGCTTCTTCAGCTCACCGTCGACCTTTTCTTGCGCTTCTTTGGACAGCTTGGTGTTGGCGATTTTGCCTTCAAGCTCGGCCATTTCGCCTTCGCCCTCTTCACCGTCGCCAAGTTCCTTCTGAATGGCCTTCATTTGCTCATTCAAATAGTATTCACGCTGGGTGCGTTCCATCTGCGTCTTCACGCGGGTCTTGATCTTCTTTTCGACCTGCAACACGGACAATTCGCCCTGCATAAAGCCGTAAACCTTTTCAAGGCGTTCTGAGACGGAGAGCGTTTCCAGCAAGTCCTGACGCTGGTTCACCTCAATCCCAAGGTGGCCCGCAACAAGGTCAGCCAGTTTCGCAGGCTCGGAGGCCTCCGACACGGCACCAAGCGCTTCTTCGGGGATGTTCTTCTTAACTTTGGCGTAACGCTCAAACTCTTTGGCCACGGAACGGGTCAGCGCCTCAATCGTGGTCATATCGCCGGGCATTTCGGTCAGATACTCGGCCGAGGCTTCAAAATGTTTGTCGTTTTCGACGAATTCAGTAATGCGCACACGTGCGATGCCCTCAACCAGCACCTTTACAGTACCGTCTGGCAGCTTCAGCAGCTGCAGCACATTGGCCAGCACGCCAGCCTTGTAAATGCCGTCTTGATCAGGGTCGTCGACACCGGGGTCGATCTGGCTGGACAGCAGGATTTGCTTGTCATCTGCCATCACCTCTTCAAGGGCGGAAACCGATTTTTCACGGCCCACGAACAGCGGCACGACCATGTGTGGAAACACAACGATGTCGCGCAATGGCAGGACGGGATAGGATGAACTCAATGGTTCTTGCATGCTCTTTTCCTTTGTTGGCAAGATCAGCAGTCCCTATTCTTAGGCAACACACCAATCTCCGGTCTTGGCTTATAGATGTGGGGGTCTTTCGCCCGCTTTCAACCAATCCCATTTCAGGTTCACAGCACTGTGCCTGTGCCGCGTGGTCGCTGCAAGGCAGCAATCTGTCAAATTTGGGGATAAAGTGATGAATCGCACGTAATTACGCCCAAAACGGCGCGAAACGACGTCGAAAGACCCAATTTCGCTATAACGGATCAATATCCCCCTGCGCGCGACCTGCATGGAAGTCGGCCTCCCAAGCCGCAAACGTGCCTGCGCTGATCGCATCGCGCATGCCCTGCATAATATCCTGAAAATACGTCAGATTATGCCACGTCAGCAGCATCCCTGAGATCATTTCTTGGCTTCGGAATACATGGTGCAAATACGCCCGCGAATAGTTCGAACAAGCAGGGCAACGGCACCCCTCATCCAAGGGACGCGGATCATCTGCGTGGCGCGCGTTCTTGATGTTCACCACACCGTGGCGCGTGAACACCTGCCCTGTGCGCCCAGAACGGGACGGCAAAACGCAGTCCATCATATCAATACCACGCTTCACTGCACCGACGATATCATCAGGCTTGCCCACGCCCATCAAGTAGCGCGGTTTATCGACGGGCAACTGATCTGGCGCGAAATCAAGGCAGTCAAACATCGCCTCCTGCCCCTCGCCCACGGCCAAACCGCCAACAGCGTAGCCCTCAAACCCGATCTCTTGCAGCGCATCGGCCGAACGCTTGCGCAGGTCTTCCTCAAGCCCGCCTTGCTGGATCCCAAACAGCGCATGTCCTGGGCGATCTCCGAAGGCCGCGCGGCTGCGCTTGGCCCACCGCATCGACATTTCCATGCTGTCTTCAAGGCGTTTGCGATCCGCGGGCAATGCAGGACATTCGTCAAAACACATCACAATATCAGACCCAAGCAAGCGCTGGATCTCCATAGAACGTTCCGGCGTCAGATTGTGTTTGGACCCGTCATAATGGCTTTGAAACACCACACCCTCTTCGGTCAACTTGCGCATTCCAGCAAGGCTCATCACCTGAAAACCACCCGAGTCCGTCAAAATGGGGCGTTCCCAATTCATAAACTTGTGCAATCCGCCGAGGCGCGCAATCCGTTCCGCCGTCGGGCGCAGCATCAGATGGTACGTATTCCCAAGAAGAATATCCGCCCCCGTTTCACGCACGGATTCAGGCATCATGGCTTTTACCGTTGCGGCCGTACCAACCGGCATGAACGCTGGCGTGCGAATGTCACCGCGCGGCGTGTGCATCACCCCCGTGCGCGCCGCGCCATCGGTATTTTTCAGTTCAAATGAAAATGTCTTCGTCATATTGGCCTCTTACTTTCATGCGCTTCTAGGCCCATGATGGGGTAAATGAAAAGGGATCACCCATGAGCAAAGATGCGCAAATCAGCCTTGGCTGGGAAGAATGGTTCGGCCTGCCCGAACTTGGCCTCCCAACAATCAAAGCCAAAGTCGACACAGGTGCACGCACATCTGCGCTGCATGCCTTTGATATTGAGACATTTGGCCCCGCCACCAAACCCAAAGTGCGCTTTGCCATTCACCCCGTTCCTGGCCGTGAAGACCTAACGATCCCCTGTTCTGCCACCGTGGTGGACCGCCGCGAGGTTACGTCATCCAACGGCGAAACCGAAATGCGCTATGTGATTGAAACGATGCTGGATGCTGGCAACGGCGAAAGCTGGCCGATTGAAGTCACACTGACCGACCGTGGCGGCATGTCCAGCCGCATGTTGTTGGGGCGCCAAGGCCTGCGCGACGACGTTATCGTCATCCCAACGGACCGCTTTCTGCGCCCCGAACGCAGCTACGATGTCTACAGCGCCAAACGCATCAAAGCCGTCACACCAAACCGCGCCCTGCGGGTTGCGGTGTTGTCGCGTGAACCCAACAGCTATTCCACCAAACGCCTTGTCCATGAGGGCGAAGAACGCGGCCATACTGTTGAAATTATTGACACAACACGTTGCTATATGGCGATCAACGCCCTTGCGCCTGAAATCCATTATGACGGAAAACGCCTGCCGCGCTATGACGTGGTGATCCCACGCATCGGCGCATCCATCACCTCCTACGGCACCGCCGTGCTGCGCCAGTTCGAAACGCTGGGCACCTATTGCGTGAATGGCAGCGCGGGCATCACCGCCAGCCGCGACAAACTGCACGCCCATCAGGTACTTGCGGCCCAAAAGATCGGCATGCCGACAACGGCCTTCGCCGCCTCCCCGAAAGACACCAGCAACCTGATCGGGTTGGTCGGAACAGCCCCGCTGATCGTAAAGCTGCTGGAATCCACCCAAGGCAAAGGCGTCGTGCTGGCCGAAACCAAAAAGGCCGCTGAATCCGTCATTGACGCCTTTCGTGGCCTCAAAGCCAACTTTCTGGTGCAAGATTTCGTGAAAGAAGCCTCAGGTGAGGACATTCGCTGCTTTGTTGTGGCGGGCAAGGTCGTGGCCTCGATGCGGCGCAGATCAGTGGGGGATGATTTCAGATCGAACCTGCACCGTGGCGGCACCGCCGAAGCTGTAAAGCTCACGCCAGAAGAACGCCGCACGGCCGTGAAATCCGCCAAGGCGTTCAACCTTGCGGTGGCTGGGGTAGACTTACTGCGTTCAAATGACGGGCCAAAAATCCTTGAGGTCAATTCTTCACCAGGGTTTGAAGGGATTGAAGCCGCCAGCAAAAAGAACCTCGCGGCAAAGCTGTTTGACCATATCGAGGAAAAAGTGCGCCCGACCCCGCTGAAGGCCAAGCGCACGAAAACGTAAAGTTTGCGAAATAGCAGCATGCGCACATCTTTACGCCTGCCGACCTAATCCCTATATGTTCTGTCAGGAATTACAGGACGTTTCATCATGAACGACGCGACCCCACCACTCGAAGGCACACCGCTGATCAAGCCTTCCACAACAGAACACCCACTTTATGACAATGTCGTAGAGGCGTGCCGCACGGTCTATGACCCGGAAATTCCGGTGAATATTCAAGATCTTGGGTTGATCTACACGATTGACATCAATGACGAGAACGAAGTGAAAGTTCTGATGTCATTGACCGCACCCGGCTGCCCTGTTGCCGGCGAAATGCCCGGCTGGGTCGCTGAGGCGATTGAACCACTGGCTGGCGTGAAAACCGTTGACGTTGAACTCGTCTGGGAGCCGCAGTGGGGCATGGAGATGATGTCAGATGAAGCCCGCCTAGAACTCGGCTTCATGTAATCTTAATCCATTAAGGAGGTTCGCTAAATGTTTGGAATCCCTGGAAAACAAGCCGTATCCATCACCGATACCGCCGCCGTTCAGATCGCCAAACTCATGGCGAAAGATGACCACGCGGGTCTGCGCATTGGCGTCAAAAAAGGCGGCTGTGCGGGCATGGAATACACGATGGAATACGTGGCCGAGGTTGACCCCCTTGATGAGGTGGTTGAACAGGATGGCGCGCGCGTCATGATCGCACCGATGGCGCAGATGTTCCTGTTCGGCACCGAAATCGACTACGAAGTGTCCTTGCTGGAGTCCGGTTTCAAATTCCGCAATCCCAACGTTACCGAAGCTTGTGGCTGCGGCGAATCCATCAAGTTCGACGACAATCTAAATACATGAACATCACGCCGGAAGAGATTGAATTCGCAATGGATTTATTCTCTGATCTTGGCCCGTTGACAACGCGAAAGATGATGGGTGGCTTGTGCCTCTATCGCGATGGCACAATCTTCGCGATTGTGCATTCAGACTACGGCACCATGATCAAGGGTGCTGGCACTTTCAAAGACGAACTTGACGCGATGGGCCTGACCCGCTGGACCTACCAGCGCGACAACGCCCTCAAACCAACGGCAATGCCCTACTGGAAACTGCCAGAGTCCGCCCTGGATGATCCGGAAGAAGCCTGCGATCTGGCGCGCCGCGCCCTTGCGCATCTTTAGGCCAGTGCTGCAACGCAATCCGCTGCGGCCTTCGGCGTCGTAAACACCTGAACGCCTTGTGCTTCCAAAAGCGGTGCCACCACCGCCATTGACGCCTGCGCCAACAAGACCCGCGGTCCCTGCCCGTGCAACGCGTCGAAAATCGCTTGTGCAAAGCCCGTCATGTCGCCCGTCTCAAAGAACGCCCAAGCCGCGTCGCAAAGCACCAGTTTCGCACGCGCACGGCCTGCTGCGATCTCATCGAACAAGGCCAAGGTCGCATCGCGCGTGCTGTCTAAGCAGATCGCCACGACAACTTCGCCACCTTGAGACACCGCGGCCTCCATCGCGGGGCGATCAATACGCACAATATTGGGCAAGCCCAATTCATCCACCAATGGTCCCAGCGTCGAACAGGTGCATAAAACGGGGCCGTCTTGTGCCAACTCTCCCAAAACCGCCTTCACCTCGGCGGACACCGCTTCAACCCCTTTAGCGCGCGCACGGTCCAACAAATCAGTGCGCACCACATGAGACGCTTCAGGCAGCAACGCCCCAAACGTCGCCACATGAACATCCGCCGTATGCAGGCAGGTGATCATGATTTGTCCTGTAGGTGCAGGTAGGTCTCATCAAAGCGTTTTTGCAAATGATCCACCGCGTGGATCACCTCACCGGACCCAATCGGTGCGACATTTGTTTGCGCATTCGGGTTAAAAAACAGCGGAATCGACATGCGTTCTGCGTCACACCCGATAACGCGATGTGGCGTCGCGACCACGCGCTTTTCTGTCCACATTTCAAGCATTTCACCGAAATTCACCACGAATTCCCCAACCGGAGCGGACACAGGAATCCAGCCGCCACCCCGCTTGCGTACTTCTAAGCCGGGCGTGCCATCCATCGCCAACAACGTTAAACAGCCGTAATCCGTATGGGTCGCAATCCCAAAATCCTTCGCCCCAGCAGATGCGGGACGCGGCGGGTAATAATTTCCGCGCAACAACGCCATTGGTTGTTCAAACTGCGTGCGAAAATACGTGCTGTCTTCGCCAATGCCACCAATGATGGCCTCAAGCAACGCGCCCGAAAACGCCAAAGCGCGAACATAATAGTTTTCGATAATAACGCGAAAATCTTCAGGCACATCGGGCCAAAGGTTCGGCGCATAGGTCGCCAAATCTGATCCCGCGACCTCAAAACCGGAATCAAACACTTGCTTGTAATCGGGGTTCGCGTCCGGATCGACTTGCTCTGATCCAGCAGCGCCCCAGCCACGGTTGGACCCTGTCCGCGCCATATTCACGACCTCTTTTTGCGCCGCTGGAAGCAGGAAAAACGCGCGGTAAGTGTCAAACACTTCTTGGATCTCCACCACAGGAATGGGCGTATTGTGCAACGTCAGAAACCCGATCTCACGCGCTGCGACGCGCACCTCTTCAATCACATCTGCATCGCCACCCATAAGCCGCTTGGCGTCAATCCTCGGGATCATTCTCTGCCCTTTCTCTCTGCTTTGCGGCTTGCTACATCAACAGGACCCGAAAGAGGAGTGGCACAGATGAAAAGATTCGTTGTAGGCAATTGGAAAATGAACGGCAGGATCGCTGATCTCGACGATTACTTTGAGCTCTGTGACGCCTTTAAGAACCCTATGGTTGATGTGATGATCTGCCCCCCTTCAACGCTGATCTCGCGGATGACCAACACAAGCATCATGATTGGCGCGCAAGATTGCCACATGGCTGTTGCAGGTGCACACACTGGCGATGTGTCAGCCGAGATGTTGGCAGATGCGGGTGCAACCAAAGTGATCACGGGTCATTCGGAACGCCGCACCGATCACGGTGAAACCGATGAGATGGTCGCGGCCAAAACCAATGCCGCTTGGAACGCAGAAATGCAGGTGATCTTGTGCATCGGCGAAACGGAAGCGCAGTATCGTGCAGGTGAGACGCTGAATGTGTTGAAGGCACAAATGGCGGCGTCCATTCCCGATGGCGCCAATGCTCACAATCTTACGGTTGCCTACGAACCGGTTTGGGCGATTGGCACGGGTCTGACGCCGAACCTGCAAGAAATCGCGGATGTTCATGCCGTGCTACGTGCAGAGCTGGTAAAGCGGTTTGGCGATGAAGGTGCGGGTATGCGTCTTCTTTATGGCGGGTCCGTAAAGGCCAGCAACGCCAGAGACATCTTCAGGCTTGATAATGTGGACGGTGCGCTTGTCGGGGGGGCATCCCTTAAGGCGGCCGATTTCATTCCGATCATCGACGCCGCGGAACAGGCTTGATCTTTCACAGTCGATCTAGGTCCGAGCGCAGATAAATTAAAAGGCGACACGCAAATCCTGCGCGTCGCCTTTTTTGTTTGTGTCGCTTATGTTCAACGTCAGTTCGTTATGATCTCAGGTCCCATATAGGCCGTCGGCAGAACCGTAGACAGCCACGGAATATAGGTCACCATAATCAGGAACACGAACAGCACTGCAAGGAACGGCAACGCCGCCCGCACGACCCGCATCATCGACATATTCGCGACACCAGAGGTCACAAACAGGTTGAGGCCAACAGGTGGCGTGATCATCCCGATTTCCATATTCACAACCATGATGATCCCAAGGTGGATCGGGTCGATGCCAAGCTGGATCGCAATCGGGAATA
>JAHBAO020000091.1 GCA_018500065.2 Octadecabacter sp.
AAGGGCTGCGTTGGATCGAATGCACGGTAACCGGCAAGGAAAGCCACACCGGATCCACACCGATGCATATGCGCAAGAACGCGGGGCGCGGTTTGGCATTGATTACCGAACTCGTGCACGAGATCGCGATGGCCAATCAACCCAACGCCGTTGGAGCGATTGGCCATATCGACGTCTACCCGAACTCGCGCAACGTGATTCCGGGCAAGGTGGTGTTCACGGTCGATATGCGCACGCATCTGCTTGATAAGCTGAACGCAATGGTGGCGGAGTTTAACAATCGTGCACCGAAGCTATGCGAAGATATCGGTTTGGACTTCAGCTGTGAAATCGTGGGGCAGTTTGATCCGCCCGCCTTTGATGAGGGTTGTGTTGCGGCGGTGCGCGGCGCGGCAGAACGGCTTGGATATTCGCACATGGATATTATCTCTGGCGCAGGGCATGACGCCTGTTGGATCAATGACATTTACCCGACAGCAATGGTGATGTGCCCTTGTGTGGACGGGCTAAGCCATCACGAAGCCGAAGAGATTTCACCCGAATGGGCGACAGCGGGGGCTGATGTATTGATGCATGCGGTGCTTGAGACAGCAGAAATTGTTTCTTAGCGATAAATGGGGGCCAGCCCCCAAACCCCCGAGGTTTATTGAACAAAAGAAGATGAGGGAAATCCGATGTCTAAAGTGATCAAGAACGGCACAATCGTCACGCATGATCTGACCTATAAGGCGGACGTTTTGATTGAGGGTGGCTCGATTGTTGAAATCGGACCGAACCTGAAAGGTGACGAAGAACTCGACGCGACGGGATGCTATGTCATGCCTGGGGGGATCGACCCACATACGCATCTGGAAATGCCGTTTATGGGGACATATTCGTCCGATGATTTTGAATCCGGCACGCGGGCTGCGTTGGCGGGTGGCACCACGATGGTTGTTGATTTCGCCCTGCCCTCGCCCGGTCAGGGACTGCATGATGCCTTGAAGATGTGGGACAACAAATCGACCCGCGCAAACTGTGATTATTCCTTCCATATGGCCGTCACATGGTGGGGCGAGCAAGTGTTTGATGAAATGGAAAGCGTCATCAAAGATCGTGGCATCAACACGTTCAAGCACTTCCTTGCCTACAAAGGCGCGTTGATGGTGAATGACGATGAACTTTATGCGTCTTTCAACCGTCTTTCAGAACTAGGTGGCATCGCGATGGTGCATGCCGAGAACGGCGATGTGGTTGCGGAATTATCCGCCAAGCTGCTGGCGGACGGCAACACAGGACCCGAAGCCCACGCCTATTCACGCCCGCCACAGGTTGAAGGCGAAGCGACCAATCGCGCCATCATGATTGCGGATATGGCGGGTGTTCCGTTGTATGTGGTGCATACGTCTTGCGAGGAATCCCACGAGGCGATCCGCCGCGCGCGTCAACAGGGTAAGCGCGTTTGGGGTGAGCCGTTGATCCAGCACCTAACGTTGGATGAATCCGAATATTTCAACAAAGACTGGGACCACGCAGCGCGACGCGTGATGTCACCGCCGTTCCGCAACAAGCAACATCAAGACAGCCTTTGGGCGGGCTTGCAGGCCGGATCATTGTCAGTTGTGGCAACGGACCACTGTGCGTTTACGACGGATCAAAAGCGCACTGGTCTTGGGGATTTTACAAAGATCCCCAATGGCACCGGAGGGTTAGAGGACCGGATGCCGATGCTTTGGACCCAAGGCGTGGGCACAGGCCGTTTAACGATGAACGAGTTTGTCGCCGTGACGTCCACCAACATCGCCAAGATCCTGAATTGCTACCCCAAGAAGGGCGCTGTGCTGGTGGGCGCGGATGCAGATTTGGTGGTGTGGGACCCTGAAAAGGAAAAGACAATTACCGCTGGCACGCAGCAATCTGAGATTGATTACAACGTGTTCGAGGGCAAGCATGTCAAAGGTCTGCCGCGTTTTACGCTGACGCGCGGGCATGTCGCAATTCATGACGGTGAAATTCGCACGCAAGAAGGCCACGGAAAGTTCGTAAAGCGCGAGGGCAACGGGACGGTCAATAAGGCGCTGTCGAGCTGGAAAGAACTGACCGCGCCGCGTCCGGTCGAACGCACCGGAATTCCGGTGACAGGGGTATGATGCGCTCTACATTTGGTCTTGCGGTGATGGGTTTACCGATTGCCGCACATGCCTATGACGCGATCGGCAACGAGAGCGGATGTGACCGTGTCATGGGCCGAGAGGAAAGCTCTGATAACTTGTTCATCCTCTGGCCCGCGATGATTGAGCGGTGGGAAAGCAATTGCACGATCGTCGGCTTGGAGGGTGATCTGGACACAGGTTCCGTCATCCACACCAGCTGTGAAGGCGAAGGTTCAACTTGGTCGCAAAGCTATGGCATGACGCCTGTGGACGACGATCTGTATACAATCTGGCCTGTTGAAGCCCCGGAACAAATCTTTGAATTGCGGCAGTGTGCATGATGGCTAATCCGGTTATTGCGGCGCGTAGTATTGATCTAACGTTCACCACGAACGACGGGCCTGTGCATGCACTCAAGGACGTTTCTTTGGACATCCAAAAGGGTGATTTCGTTTCCTTCATCGGACCGTCTGGCTGCGGCAAAACAACGTTTTTGCGTTGCATCGCCGGGCTGGAGACCCCGACTGCGGGCGAGATGTCCGTCAATGGAATGACGCCTGATGCGGCACGCCGTGCCCGCGCATATGGCTATGTCTTCCAAGCAGCGGGGCTTTATCCGTGGCGCACGATTGGCGGGAATATCCGCCTTCCGCTTGAGATTATGGGGTTTTCAAAGGCCGAAATGGCTGAACGGGTCGAACGGGTGATGGACCTTGTCGACCTTTCCGGATTTGAAAAGAAATATCCGTGGCAGTTGTCAGGTGGCATGCAGCAGCGCGCCAGCATTGCCCGCGCTTTGGCGTTTGATGCGGATATTTTGTTGATGGATGAACCATTTGGCGCGCTGGACGAGATCGTGCGCGATCACCTCAATGAACAGCTGCTAAAGCTTTGGGCGCGCACGGAAAAGACCATCGGGTTCGTAACACATTCCATCCCAGAGGCGGTG
>JAHBAO020000061.1 GCA_018500065.2 Octadecabacter sp.
ATCATTATTAACGGACTGGTCCTGACAGGCACCAACCCTTACCTGCAAAGCTTGATCAAAGGTATGATTTTGCTCGGGGTTGTTCTGTTGGACACCTATACACAACGGGGGAAAACGGCATGACAGACCGGATCGATATGAAAGGGATTGGAAAAAGCTTTTTTGCCACCCGCGCTTTGGACAATGTAGATTTCTCTTGTGTCGCCGGCGAGGTACACGCTCTTGTTGGTCTCAACGGAGCTGGTAAGTCGACCCTTATGAAAGTCCTCGGTGGGGTCATTTCCAAGGACGAAGGTGTGATTGAGGTCAACGGTGAACCCGTCGAAATCAATGTTCCCGCGGACGCCGGACGTTTGGGCATCTCGATGATCCACCAGGAATACTCTCTGATCAACGAACTGACGGTCGCCGGGAACATCTTCTTGGGTCGCGAATTGCGACATGGTGGTCCGTTCTTGAACAAACGGGAAATGTCGCGTCAGGTCAAAGAACAACTGGATCGTTTCGGCCTCGACCTTGATCCAAACAGTCCTGTCCGCGATCTAAATTCGGGCGAGAAACAGATCGTCGAAATCATCCGCGCTCTGATGTCTGACAGCTGGCTGATTGTCATGGATGAGCCAACGTCGGCGCTGTCCGAAGAGGATAAGGGGCGCCTGTTCGATTTTATCCGTCGGATGAAATCCGAAGGCATTTCCATTATCTACATCTCGCACCATATGCCCGAAATCTTTGGCATTGCCGAACAAGTGACCGTCATGCGGGATGGCAAAATCGTCTTGTCAGAGCGCACGGCCGAAACAACCGAAGACGGCGTAATCGCGACGATGACCGGCAAGGAACTCGAAGACTTTGTCAAACCCCACAAAGACACTTTGGGCGAACTGATCGTCTCCGCCTCTGCACTGTCTAAATCAGGGATCTACAAAGACATCTCGTTTGATGTGCACCGCGGTGAAATTCTGGTGCTAACTGGTCTCAGAGGTTGCGGTGCGCCCGAAATGGCAAAAGCTATTTTCGGGTTGGATAAAGAATACGAAGGCACAATCAACTATCATGGAAAACCTTTGAAACCCGGCCGCGGTCCTGCGGTTGCGGTACGTGACGGCATGGGTCTTGTCACAGAGAACCGTGACAAGAACGGTATTCTCCCCCAGCTTTCTGTGCGGGATAACATTGCGCTTCCGTACTTGGAAAAATCGGTACGCGGCGGAATCATTGATGGGCGTCGTATCGAAAACCTAGTAAACAAGGCGATCGCTGACACGTCGACCAAGACGTCTTCTCCCAATCAGGAAATCCGCTTTCTCTCAGGTGGCAATAAGCAGAAGATCTGCTTCTCTCGCTGGCTCGATCCGGACCTAGAATTCCTGATCTTGCTGGAACCTACGCGTGGTATCGATGTGCACGCAAAGGCCGACATTTACCGGATCATCGAAGATCTCGCTGAACGTGGTGTTGGCATCCTGATCCTGTCTTATGAAATTGATGAAGTCATCATGCTCGCGGATCGCGTCATCACGCTTTACCAGGGTGAACAGGTGTCCGAGTACAGCTATCCAAACTTTGAAAAAGACCAGATGTTGTCTGATATGGCAGGCGTCGGAAGTTCGCACTAGAGCGGCCAGAAAAGGGAAAACCAATGTTCTACAAAAGCTTTATTCACAACGAATGGGTCGAAGCCTCCGATGGCGCGCGCATGCCGGTACACAATCCCGCGACGGGCGAGCAATGGGCAGAAGTGCCCGCTTGTACACCGGACGATGTCGAACGTGCTCTGACCAGCTCTCAGGAAGCACAGCGGAGCTGGCAATTCTTGCCAGCCGTCGAACGCGCACAACATATCTATGCGATTGCAGCAGGTATCGAAAAAGAACGTGATCTGTTCGAAGAATTGCTCGTCAAGGAACAAGGTAAACCCCGCGCGGAAGCCGCAGGCGAAGTGACTGATACCATCCGCTACCTTACCTATTCAGCAGAGGCTGCACGCCGTCTGCGTGGTGATATCCTTCCAGCCGATAACCCCCGCGAACAGTTGTTCATCTACAAGGTGCCTTACGGCGTCACGCTGGGCCTATGTGCCTACAACTATCCATTGGCATTGATCGGGCGCAAAGCTGGTCCGGCCTTGGTCACGGGCAACACCATGATCATCAAGCCGCATGAATCGACCCCCGTCACGGCATCCGAATTCTGCCGGATCGTTAAAGAGGCCGGCGTTCCAGCAGGTGTCATCAATATGCTGACTGGCACCGGCGCAGATGTCGGCGCGCCACTTACGGAAAGCCCGATTGTACGGATGATTACGCTCACCGGATCAATTCGTGCGGGGCAAATGGTCGCTGAAGCATCTGCAAAGAATATGACGGCCCTGTCTTTGGAACTCGGCGGCAGTGCCCCCTTTATTGTTCTTAAAGACGCAGACGTTGATGCCGCTGTAGAGGCCGCCGTCGTCGCGCGTTTTGCCAATGCCGGACAGGTCTGCATCTGTAATGAATCTGTGCTTGTCGAAGATGCAATCGCAGATGAATTTACCGAAAAGCTGCTGAAGCGTGCCGCAGAAGTTCATGTTGGCGACCCGGCAACAAATGGCGGCATGGGGCCAATCACCACACCGGGCGCGTTGGAACGCATTGAAAAGATCGTTGCCGATACCGTTGCACAAGGCGCGACCGTCGCAATGGGTGGCAAGCGACCACAAGGCGAAGCCTTCAAATCAGGGAACTGGATTGAGCCCACGGTCCTTACCAACGCCAAAGCAGATTCAACTGCCGTTCGCGAAGAGATTTTTGGCCCTGTACTGCCGATCGTTCGCGTTGCCGACTACGAAGAAGCGCTATCTATCGCCAACGCAAGGCCCGACGGCCTGTCCGCGTACCTCTGGACCAAGGATCCGTCCATCTACATGGATGCCATTCAACGGCTGGAAACCGGAACGATCTTCCTGAATTCGGGGATTGTCGGGTATGTGCAAGGCTATCACAACGGCCACAAACTGAGTGGCGTCGGCGGCGAAGATGGCCTGCATGGAATTGAAGGTTACCTTCAAAAGCGGACCGTCTATCAGAAATTCTGATACTTGAGATCAGCGCTTTCGTTTTCGCCTAGATCGGCCGTAGGGAATAATGCACGGCAAAATTCCCTACGGACCGAGCGTATCAAAACAATGCCAATCAGCGTGTTCGCCAATGGTGGTGATGGGCGTCACTCCTGACAGACCGGCCCTCAATAGGCTCTAAGCCGAGTTCTCAGGTAGCTTTGCTGCGAGGTACTCAACTTCATTCTTCGATCCCAGCATCACACCGACCCTTTGGTGCGGCGATACCGGAACAACATCCAGAATGCGCCCCGTCTCAGTGATTGCGGCACCCCCCGCCTGCTCGATCAGCATCGCCATTGGGTTAGCCTCATAGAGCAGTCGAAGTTTGCCGCCATCTGCACGGTTACGGCTATCGACGGGATACAAGAACACACCACCGCGCAACATAATACGGTGCACTTCCGCAACCATCGAAGCGACCCATCGCATGTTATAATCGCGTTTGCGCGGCCCAGTTTCACCTGAGATGCATTCGTCGATGTAGGTGGCAATGCCATCGTCCCAAAATCTACGCCGCGACATGTTTATCGCAAATTCCGCGGCCTCTGGCGGCACTTGGATATTTGCGTGGGTATGGCGGAACTCGCCAATACTGGCATCCAGTGTAAACCCGTCGACGCCTTTTCCTGTCGAAAGAACAAGCATCGTCGCCGGCCCGTACAGCGCATACCCCGCTGCAACCTGCTCCGCTCCGGAACGCAAAATCGCATCATAGGTCATCTCAGTTGGCAATTCGTCCAGTTTGTACACCGAGAAAATCGACCCAACCGAAACATTCACATCAATATTGGATGATCCATCAAGCGGATCAAACAGCAGAACATATGGCCCACGCGGGAATTCGTCTGGAATTGCGTAAACCTCTTCTAACTCTTCAGACACCATCGCCGCGAGGACACCAGAATATTCACACCGGCGTAGAAAAATATCGTTCGCAATAACATCGAGCTTTTTCTGGGTCTCGCCTTGAACGTTTTCCGTTTCAAGGGAACCAAGAATATCTGCCAAAGCACCTGATTTCAGGCTGTTTGAAACGGCTTTGCAGGCAGTTGCAACCGAGTGCAACAGTGCGACAAGATCCCGGTCAATACCGTTGCTCCGTCGCCTATCCCAAAGATACTGAACGTAGGTCTTCGATGTGTTGGTCATTGAGACAAGTTTCCTATGTATTCTTGACGTTCTGCCGCAACGACCCGTTGGCATATCGGGCGGCCATATCTGGTAGTGAAACGCTTTGAATGCGAGACCCATGGCCGGCACAACCAAACCGTTCATATCGGTCTGCACAAAGTTCTTGGGTCGCACGTATTGCGACGTTCATATATCCTCGTATGTCAAACGAAGCCGGATTTTTCTGGAGAAACTCCCTAATGGCGGCGGTGACTGCCATCCGGATATCGGTATCAATATTCACTTTGCGGACTCCATGACGGATCCCCTCTTCAACTTCCTCAAGCGGCAATCCAAACGTCTGCGGAATTGATCCCCCAAACGTGTTCAACTTGTCTTGTAACTCTTGCGGAACAGCAGATGCTCCATGCATCAC
The DNA here is from genome assembly GCA_018500065.2 of Octadecabacter sp. Lineage (GTDB taxonomy): Bacteria > Pseudomonadota > Alphaproteobacteria > Rhodobacterales > Rhodobacteraceae > Octadecabacter. The sequence continues at coordinate 4,647 of JAHBAO020000061.1, forward strand.
AAGGTGCGTCGATGGCAGCGCCTCGTGAATTGCGCGGAGCGTTTCCATCGCCAACGTATCGCCATCCGGTTTCTTGGAAAACTTATACGCGCCGTGCGACGTTCCTATCGCGACCGCCAATGCATCCACGTCTGTCTGGGCAACAAACTCGGCAGCATCGGCTGGATCGGTGACCAACTGATCGGTGTCCAAAACACCTTCAAATCCATGACCGTCTTCCTGTTCGCCTGATCCTGTTTCCAGTGATCCCAACACACCGATCTCACCCTCAACTGACACCCCGATTGCATGGGCCGCGGCCACAACGGATCGTGTAACGCGTGTATTGTATTCCGTGTCAGCGGGCGTTTTCCCGTCTTCGTGCAGGGACCCATCCATCATCACTGACGAAAATCCCAATCCCATTGCCGACTGACACGACGCAAGATTGTTTCCGTGATCCAGATGCACTGCGATCACAAGCTCTGGATAGGCCTCCAGTGCCGCCGCAACCATATGTTTGACAAACACATCGTTCATATAAGTTCTAGCACTTCGAGTGGCCTGAAGGATGACTGGGCTGTCGATGGATTGTGCAGCCCGCAAGACTCCGTGCATCGTCTCGAGGTTGGTCACGTTGAATGCTGGCATACCGTAACTGTTCTCAGCGGCATGGTCCAAAATAGTTCTCATAGAAACAAGGGGCAAAGTACGGTCCTTTTAAGATGTAAGCGCGTCAAATCTTGCTAAGCAGTGCATCTAGCGACGCCTTTGCGTCGCCGTAGAACATGCGTGTGTTTTCTTTGAAGAACAGCGGGTTTTCGATGCCGGAGTAGCCTGTGCCTTGGCCGCGTTTGGACACGAAGACCTGTTTGGCTTTCCAGCATTCCAGAACAGGCATACCGGCGATGGGGGAGTTCGGATCATCCTGCGCCGCTGGGTTCACGATGTCATTTGAGCCGATCACGATGGCAACATCCGTGTCGGGGAAGTCCTCGTTGATTTCGTCCATTTCCATGACGATGTCATAGGGCACCTTCGCTTCGGCCAGCAGCACGTTCATGTGGCCGGGCAGTCGCCCCGCAACGGGGTGGATCGCAAAGCGCACGGTCTTGCCCTTCGCACGCAAACGGCGGGTCAGCTCGGCCACGTTCTGTTGGGCCTGTGCCACCGCCATGCCGTAGCCCGGAATGATCACCACGCTGTCGGCCTCTTCCAGAGCCGTTGCGACGCCGTCTGCTTCGATGGCGATCTGCTCGCCCTCAACGGCCATCTGTTCGCCCGCAGGGCCACCAAAGCCGCCCAGGATCACAGAGACAAAGCTGCGGTTCATCGCCTTACACATGATATAGGACAGGATCGCACCGGAGGAGCCCACCAGCGCGCCGACCACGATCAACAGATCATTGCCAAGCGAGAAGCCAATCGCCGCTGCCGCCCAGCCAGAGTAGCTGTTCAGCATGGACACAACGACAGGCATATCCGCGCCGCCGATGCCCATGATCAAATGGTAGCCGATGAACAACGCCGCCAGCGTCATTAAGAACAACGGGAAGAAGCCACCCGTGTTGAAATACCAGATCAACGTGATCACCGCGACTGCCGCCGCCGCGATGTTATGCAGGTGACCGCCCGGCAGCTTTTTCGCCGCGCTGTCCACTTTGCCGGCCAGCTTGCCATAGGCAATGACCGACCCCGTGAACGTGATTGCCCCGATGAAGATACCAAGGAACAACTCAACTCGCAGGATGCCGAGTTCTACGGATGTTTTCTTCGCGATGAGAGCCGCGAAGGTGCCGAGGTCAGACAGGTCCACGCCGGCGGCCACAAGCGCCGCGACACGGCCCATTTCAAAGTGTGCGATGAAGCCGACAAAAACCGCTGCCAGCCCGACAAGCGAGTGCATCGCCGCGACCAGTTCGGGCATCTGCGTCATCTGCACCCGTGTGGCCAGTTGATAGCCAATGGCCCCGCCCCCCGCGATCAGCAGGATCGACAAAAGCCAGAACCCGGACCCCGGCCCGATGAGCGTTGCGGCCACGGCCAATGCCATGCCGACGATGCCATACCAGACCGCGCGCTTGGCGCTTTCCTGGCCCGAAAGTCCGCCCAAGGACAGGATGAAAAGAACTGCTGCAACGACGTAAGCTGCTGTTGTGAAACCGAATTCCATTTCCGTTCCTCCTTAAGACTTCTGGAACATGGCAAGCATGCGCCGTGTGACGAGGAACCCGCCGAAGATGTTGATACCGGTCATGAACACCGCGAGTGCGGCGAGCAGGATGACAAGGAAACTGCCCGATCCGATCTGCATAAGTGCGCCCAGAATGATGATGCTTGAGATCGCGTTGGTGACCGCCATGAGAGGTGTGTGCAGCGAATGCGCAACGCCCCAGATGACCTGAAAGCCCACAAAGATCGCCAGAACGAACACGATGAAGTGCTGCATGAACGATGCAGGTGCAACGAGGCCGACACCGAGGAGCAATGCCGCGCCAACGGCCAGCAAGGTGACTTGTTGTTTGGTCTGCGCCTTAAACGCGGCGACTTCGGCGGCGCGTTTTTCTTCCGCTGTCAGTTCGACAACCTCAGCTTTCGGCTGGGCCGCAATCGCTTGGATTTTTGGCGGCGGCGGCGGGAAGGTCACGTCTTTGGCGTGGGCGATGGTCGCTCCACGGATGACGTCGTCTTCCATATCGTGATCGACCACACCGTCTTTTTCAGGGGTCAGGTCGGTCATCAGGTGACGGATGTTGGTCGCGTACAAAGTCGAAGACTGCGCCGCCATGCGGGACGGGAAGTCGGTGTAGCCGATGATGGTCACGCCATTATCAGTCACAATCTTTTCGTCCATCACGGTCAGCTTACAATTGCCGCCCTTTTCCGCCGCGAGGTCCACGATCACGGACCCGGGCTTCATGGATTTGACCATGTCCTCGGTCCAAAGCTCCGGCGCTTCGCGGTTCGGGATCAGCGCCGTGGTGATGACGATGTCCATGTCCGGTGCGATTTCGCGGAATTTGGCCAGTTGTGCAGCGGCAAATTCAGGTGAAGAAACAGAGGCATAGCCACCAGAGGACGCGCCATCGGCCTGTTCTTCTTCGAAGTCCAGATAGACGAATTCAGCGCCCATGCTCTCCACTTGCTCGGCCACTTCGGGGCGCACATCGAAGGCATAGGTGATCGCACCGAGGGACGTAGACGTGCCAATCGCCGCAAGTCCTGCGACCCCTGCCCCAACGACGAGGACCTTGGCGGGCGGAACTTTACCCGCCGCCGTAATTTGACCCGTAAAAAAGCGCGGGAAGTTGTTACCCGCCTCAATCACAGCGCGATACCCCGCGATGTTGGCCATTGAGCTTAGCGCGTCCATCTTCTGGGCGCGGCTGATGCGCGGGATCATTTCCATCGCGACAACCGTCGCGCCTTTGCGCGCGGCGGATTTCATCTTGGCTTCATCTGCCACAGGGCTGAAGAAGGAAATGAGCGTTTGATCCGCGCTTAGACGCTTCATCTCAGATTCATTGGGTGCGCGAACTTTGGCAACGATTTCAGCAGCTTTCCAGAGAGCGGCGGCGGTTTTGACAACCTCAACACCTGCGTCTTTGTAGTCTTTGTCCGAGAACCCAGCAGCCTGTCCAGCCTTGGTTTCGATGACACAGCTGTGCCCCAATTTCTGAAGCTCTTTGGCCGAAGCCGGCGTCATCGCGACGCGGTTTTCGCCCTCAAACAATTCCTTAGGCGTGCCGATGATCATAGCCAAACTCCTGTGCTCTTTTTGGTATGACTAAAAACAAAATAAGTGTCAATAAGGGCCGATGATTCGACCATATAGATGTTTTTGTAGGATTAAATTTCCGCACCACTCACCCGAGGCAGCAATAATCCGCATTCATTTTCCAGTTCAGCTTGCCATAAGTTTCGGCAAGGTTGGCGCTGTCATGCGAGTGTGATAATCGAACGTGCTGGCAACGGTTGCGAGGTTAACAACAACTTGATTGCCATATTGAACAGCGAAGAAGGCGGGTGTCCTACATATGACGATACAAGATGACACGCCAAATGATGCGAATGGAAATCGGGCCGCGGACAACGTCGTTAGAGCATTGTCCGAAAGCATCTACTCTGGTGAGTTGCCCGTTGGCGCGCCGATCCCGTCCGAGCGAGAAATTGTCGAAAAATTTCAAATTAGCAGAACCGTCGCACGTGAAGCTGTAAGCATTCTAAGCTCCAAGGGACTTATTGACGCTCGCCCCCGATATCGCCCCGTCGTGCGGCAGCCGGACCTGGATGCAGCACTCGGTGTGATGGGTGGGCTCGTCCAACATATGCTCAGCAGGCCAGGCGGAGTGAAGCAACTGTTTGACACGCGCATATTTGTCGAAACCGGGCTGGTACGTGCCGCGGCAACGGATGCCACCAAAGACGATATTTCCAATCTTCGTGCGGCTCTGGAAGCAAACGGAGAATGCTTAGACGATTCAAATCGGTTTTTTGAAACTGACGTCGCATTCCATGGGGCTTTATACATGATCCCCGGCAACCCAGTTTTTCCGGCCATACATCGGTCGTTTTCAGATTGGCTGGGTGGGCAGTGGGGCATGATGCCTCGCAAGCCCGATCGCAACAGACGCAATCATGATGCTCATCAGGCAATTTTCAAAGCTATTCTCAGCCGCGACCCGGATGAAGCCGAAGCAGAACTGGTTTCACATCTTCAAGATGCGTGGGCTCAAGTTGCCGACACATTTGATGGCGTATGATAACGATCAGTCGAAATCGACGATGGCGCCTCTTTGCAAAATCACTTTTGCAGACAGGTTATGACCTTGAAGCAAAGCATCCTTCAGCGACTGCCCGCCAATCAAACCCGCAAGGAAGCCAGCATTAAAGCTGTCGCCCGCGGCCGTCGTATCAATCACGTTTTCCACCGCGGTATAGTCTTGGTCGATGTCATTATATCCCAAGGCCTTAGGACCCTTTGGCCCTCGTTTTATCGCGCCATAGGTCGCTCCAGCAGCCGTGAGGCGATCTAGCACTTGGCGCTCATCACTTTCGTCAAACAACGCCATTTCGTCGTCAACAGATGGAAGTGCAATATCGGTTTGCGCCCAAATGGTCATGTTCGTTTCACGAGCTAATGCCTCGCTCTCCCATAGCCGTGGCCGATGGTTGCTATCATAGACAACAATCCCGCCTTCAGCCCTAAAGACAGCAAGGGCCGACAGCAGTTCTTTACGCACATCGGGCTGCAAAATGGCGAGCGAAATGCCCGACAGAAACACGAGATCAAAATCCCGCAGTAGGCCTAACCCAATCTTGCAGGGTTTTTGGAACAATGTTCGGGCCGCACTTTCGGAGCGCCAGTAGCTGAAGCTGCGCTCTCCATCCGGTGCGGTTTCCACCATATAGATCCCGGGCACGCGCCCGTCTCTTATCTCGACATGGGACGTCTCGATGTCATGCTGTGACAGTGTGTCTAAAATCTTGTTGGAAAAACGGTCACGTCCCAATGCCGTAATATAGGACACCGACACATCTGCTCGCTTGAGAAGACGCCTCAGATATACAGATGTGTTGTAGGTATCGCCTGCAACACCGAGACGCGGTCGATCTTGTCCGTCGTCCGTCATTTCGATCATGACTTCGCCGAGACACGCAACGCGCCGAATTGAGCTTAAGTCTGGTGTCAAACCTTGACCCTTTCCTAATGACATCGAAGCGTTTGTCGAGCTTCGCGATGATCTCTTTTAGTATGACAAAACGTACACATTACTGGCCAAATCCACAAGTCATGTCGACATATTAACATTTTTGTCGGTCTAAACTTGACAAATGGTCATTTTTCTGGTTATTGGACATGATCTGACAAGCTTGCAGAATCTTTAGGTTCTCTAGCAATCCGTGCAGCCTCACGATGCCGATCTCTGCATCGTTAGTGACGAATCAAACAGAAGAGGGCGAACATGTCATCTATCAAGAGCATCAAAACCCAGCTTTTTAATGTTCCATTGGCTGAAGTGCTGACGGACGCAAAGCACGGAGATCACACTCACTTCGAGCTGATCACGACAACCGTAACGCTCGACGACGGTACGGAAGGCACCGGTTACACCTACACCGGCGGCAAGGGTGGGCATGCTATCTTCGCGATGATTGAGCATGACCTGACACCGTTTTTGATCGGCCAGGATGCGGCGAATCCTGCGGCCTTGTATGACGCTATGCTGTGGCATATCCACTATGTAGGTCGCGGTGGCATCGCGTCATTTGCGATTTCCGCGGTTGATATTGCTTTGTGGGATGCGAAAGGCAAAACCATCGGAGAACCGCTTTGGAAAATGGCAGGTGGTGCATCAAACCGTTGCCGCGCATATTGCGGCGGGATTGACCTCAATTTCCCATTGCCCAAACTGTTGAAGTCCATTCAGGGCTATCTTGATGCTGGCTACAACGGAGTGAAAATCAAGATTGGGCAACCCACATTGGCCGAGGATGTCGCGCGGGTGAAGGCCGTGCGTGACCTCATAGGTCCCGACATTACGTTCATGGTCGATGCAAATTATTCCATGTCGGTTGAACAGGCCATCGAGGCTGCGCGCGCGTTTGAACCTTATGATATCTATTGGTTCGAAGAGCCTACAATTCCGGATGATTACAAAGGCTTCGCAAAGATTGCAGACGCCACTGGCATGCCCCTCGCTATGGGGGAAAACCTGCACACCATTCACGAATTTGAATATGCCTTTGATGATGCCAACTTAAGTTTCGTCCAACCTGATGCGTCAAACTGTGGCGGCATTACGGGCTGGCTGCAAGTCGCTGAACTATCCGCCAAACACGACATCCCGGTGTGTAGTCACGGGATGCAAGAACTGCACGTTAGCCTCGTATCTGCTCGGCCCAACGCCGGTTGGATCGAGGTTCATTCCTTCCCGATTGATGAATACACAACAAGACCCTTGGTTATCGACAACCACATGGCAGTGGCACCGGACACTCCAGGTGTTGGCGTGACTTTTGATTGGGACAAGCTGAACTCTGTACATGATGGAACCCTGTGATGACTGATACAATCAATGCCGCCTACTACCGAGGCGAAAAAACTTTTACTGTCGAGACAACAACCGCCGAACCGCCGCAAGCGGGCCAAGTTTCCGTGCGTATCGCATACTGCGGAATTTGTGGCACCGACATGCACGTCTACCACGGCAATATGGATGCCCGCGTTGGTCTGAACCGCATTGTCGGCCATGAAATGTCCGGCACGGTTTCTGCCGTTGGTGCTGACGTCACCACTGTAAAAGTTGGTCAAAAGGTTGTCGTGCGTCCGCTTGATCACTGCGGTGATTGTCCGGCCTGTGATGCAGGCCACGTTCATATCTGCCACAATCTAAAGTTTCTCGGTCTTGATACCGATGGCGCGATGCAGGAAATCTGGACAGTCCCTGCGCACACGTTGCACGGTCTGCCCGATGACATTCGCATGGATCACGCGGCCCTCATCGAACCGGTTGCCGTTGCATGCCATGACGTTCGATTGTCCGATCTACAGAATGGAGAGGACGTGTTGGTCATCGGCGGTGGCCCCATCGGCGCACTGGTTGCAATGGTTGCCCGTGATGCAGGCGGCAAGGTTGTCGTGTCGGAAGTGAACCCGAACCGCCTAGCGATCATGAAAAAGCTTGGATTTGACACCGTCAATCCGGCAGAGCAGGACCTGAAAGAAGAGATCAACACCCGCACCGGTAACAAAGGCGCTGACGTGGTGTTCGAGGTTTCCGGCACACAACCTGGCGTAAATGCAATGACGGAATGCGCAGCAACGCGTGCGCGGATCGTTATGGTAGCTATTCACGCGAAGAAGCCGGAAATCGACATGTTCCAGTTTTTCTGGCGTGAATTGAAGTTGCTTGGGGCCCGCGTGTATGAACCTGCCGACTACGAAAAGGCGATCCAGATCATCGTATCCGGCGGGGTTGATGCGGACACTGTCATTACCGACGTAAGCCCTCTTGCCGATATTCAGTCCGCATTTGAATCCCTGGATGCAAGCCCCACCGCTATGAAGAGCCTCATCAAAGTAGGCACAGACGCATGAATATCCAATCCGCATTCGACTTGACTGGAAAAATTGCGCTTGTCACCGGCTGCAAACGCGGCATCGGGCGAGGCATGGCAGAAGCACTCGCCAGTGCCGGAGCTGACATCATCGGCGTCAGTGCGACACTTGAAGCCTCGGGCAGTGATGTTGAGAAATCCATCGCAGCAATGGGCCGCAGCTTTAAGGCCTATAAATGTGATTTTTCGGACCGCATCGCCGTTCGCGCATTTGCCGCTCAGCTCGAAGCTGACGGAATTGAACCCGACATCCTGATTAACAACGCTGGTACGATCCTACGCAAACCTGCGGCGCACCACGAGGATGAATTATGGGATGAGGTGATCGAAGTGAACCTCAATGCTCAGTTCGTTCTCAGCCGCGAAATCGGTCGTGGTATGGTCAAGCGCGGGTCCGGAAAGATTATTTTCACGGCCTCGTTGCTCACCTTCCAAGGCGGAATCACAGTGCCCGGTTACGCGGCATCAAAAGGCGGCATAGGCCAATTGACCAAAGCCCTTGCAAACGAGTGGGCACCGCATGGTGTCAACGTCAACGCTGTGGCTCCGGGTTACATTGCAACTGACAACACACAAGCCTTGCAGGACGATGCAGCGCGATCAAAATCAATTCTGGAACGCATTCCCGCTGGACGTTGGGGCAAACCGGAAGATTTCGCAGGTGCTGCAGTGTTCCTTGCATCCGCCGCCTCCGATTATGTCCAAGGCACAATTCTGACCGTGGACGGTGGCTGGATGGGCCGCTAGACGACACTTATGGACTGAATGTGAAACGGCGCGGGATTAAGTCCCCGCGACGTTTTTTTTTTGGCCATCCGATACGCGCGCCATTCGTCGCATCGAACAAAAGCGCAAATTCCACGCCGAAATGTGACGTTAATGTTCCACCGTCCGAGCGTCCGGTTCCACGCAGTTCAATGCAATGCGGCTACGTCCTCGTAGCGGTCTTTTGCGTAGACATTGCGCATGCAGATATGATGTAGTTCAAGATCCAAGGCCAGAACTGGACATTATAGATCAACATAGATCAACGGAAATTTTTCTGATTTTACAGTTAGTCCCTCCTCCCATTCATATGAGAGTAGATGCCTTGCGCTGAACGAAAAGTCAGGGTTACTTCATACTTCAAGGCCCTTGGGCAACACGCACTGATGAGGGCCTGTC
>JAHBAO020000250.1 GCA_018500065.2 Octadecabacter sp.
CCACCGCCCAAGACGCCGCGGAAACGGCGTTCCCGGCTGCAACCCTGTCCCTCACCCACGGCGATCCTGCCTGTGATGCGCCCGAAGACCCTGACGCGCTGCTTGCAGCTTTTTCTAATAACCGTTCGCGTGACATGGCCGCTGGGCGCACCCTTATCGGCCCGCACCGTGCCGATCTTGGCGCGATTTTCGCCGCCAAAGACGTTCCCGCCAAAGATTGCTCCACCGGAGAGCAAAAGGCGCTTCTCATTTCCCTCATCCTCGCCAACGCCCGCGCGCTGGCAGAGGATTTTGGCGCGCCACCAATCCTGCTGCTCGACGAAGTCGCAGCGCATCTTGATGCAGATCGCCGCGCCGCGCTCTATTCTGAAATCACCACACTGGGCGCACAAGCCTTCATGACCGGCACCGGACCCGAGCTCTTTGGCGAGCTCGGCGAAGCGGCGCAATACGTCCACGTCACGGACGAAAACGGCGTTTCTCAGACCACACAGATCTGACCCAGATTCACCCACAAAATATAGCCCAAATGCGTGACATTGCCGTGCCAGATCGCTATATATTGCGGGACTTAACAAAAAGGGTCCGCAATGACCGACGAGCAGCAGAAGCCGGAAGAGTACGGCGCAGATTCCATTAAAGTTCTCAAAGGCTTAGAGGCCGTCCGTAAGCGCCCTGGCATGTACATCGGTGACACCGATGATGGTTCCGGTCTGCACCACATGGTGTACGAGGTCGTCGACAATGGAATTGATGAGGCTCTGGCGGGTCACGCGGACGCTGTGAACGTCAAAATTCACGATGATGGTTCGGTTTCTGTATCCGACAACGGTCGTGGAATTCCTGTTGGCATCCACGAAGAAGAAGGCGTTTCTGCCGCCGAAGTTATTATGACCCAGCTACACGCTGGCGGTAAGTTCGACAGCAACTCCTACAAAGTTTCTGGCGGTCTGCACGGTGTTGGTGTGTCCGTTGTGAACGCCCTGTCTGACTGGCTGGAACTGCGCATTTGGCGCGACGGCAAAGAACACGTTGCCCGCTTTGAAGGTGGCTTCACGACCGAGTCCCTTAAGGTGGTTGGTGAGTGTGGTGACCGCACGGGAACCGAAGTGCGCTTCATGGCATCTCTCGACACATTCTCCAGCCGCGAATACTCCTTTGAAACCCTCGAAAAGCGCTTACGCGAACTTGCGTTCTTGAACTCCGGCGCACGCATCATCGTTGAAGATGAACGCCCCGCCGAAAATCTGCGCACCGAACTGTTCTATGAAGGCGGCGTCAAAGAATTCGTCAAATACATCGACCGCTCCAAGGTCTCGATCCTGCCAGAACCGATCTACGTGATCGGCGAAAAGGACGACATCGGCGTCGAAGTCGCGATGTGGTGGAACGACAGCTATAACGAAATGGTCCTGCCGTTCACCAACAACATCCCGCAACGCGACGGCGGCACGCACATGGCGGGTTTCCGCGCTGCACTGACCCGTACCATCAACAGCTACGCGGCCTCCTCCGGCATCGCGAAAAAGGAAAAGATCAACTTCACCGGCGATGATGCACGTGAAGGTCTGACCTGTGTTTTGTCCGTTAAGGTTCCGGATCCTAAATTCTCGTCCCAGACGAAAGACAAGTTGGTGTCCTCGGAAGTGCGCCCCGCCGTTGAATCCCTGATGAACGAAAAGCTGGCCGAATGGTTCGAAGAAAACCCACAGATCGCCAAGGTCGTCGTCAGTAAAATTCTCGAAGCCGCCCACGCCCGCGAAGCTGCCCGAAAAGCCCGTGATCTAACGCGCCGTAAAACCGCGATGGACGTCAACTTCCTTGCCGGAAAACTTAAAGACTGCTCCGAAAAAGACCCGTCCAAAACCGAAGTCTTCTTGGTGGAGGGTGACTCCGCTGGTGGTTCCGCCCAAACGGGCCGCGATCGCCAAACGCAGGCGATCCTGCCACTCAAGGGTAAAATCCTAAACGTCGAACGCGCGCGTTTTGACCGGATGCTGGGCTCTCAAGAAATCGGCAACCTCGTCATGGCGCTTGGTACAGGCATCGGGCGTGATGAATTCAACATCGACAAACTGCGCTACCACAAGGTCGTTATCATGACCGATGCGGACGTTGACGGGGCGCACATCCGTACATTGCTGTTGACCTTCTTCTTCCGTCAAATGCCGGAACTGATCGAACGCGGTAACCTCTATATCGCGCAGCCTCCGCTTTATAAAGTCAGCCGCGGCAAGTCCGAAGTGTACCTCAAAGACCAGGCTGCGATGGATGACTACCTGACCGAACAGGGCGTCGAAGGCGCGATGTTGCGGCAGGGCAATGGCGAAGAAATCACCGGCGCCGATTTGCGCCGTGTGGTGGATGAAGCAGGCCGCCTTAAGCGCGTGCTCGACGCCTTCCCGACCCATTATCCCCGCCACATCCTCGAACAGGCCGCCATCGCAGGTGCGTTCGTGTCCGGCGCGGTTGAATCCGACCTGCAAGGCGTTGCTGACCGCGTCGCGACCCGTCTCGACTTGATCGCGAACGAATGGGAACGCGGTTGGCAAGGCCGCATCACCCAGGACAAAGGCGTTCGCCTGACCCGTATTCTGCGCGGCGTCGAAGAAGTGCGCACACTTGACGGCCCGATGTTGCGCGGCGGTGAAGCCCGCAAAACAGGGTCTTTCACCCAGCACCTGCAAGAAGTCTATAACACTCCCGCCACCCTGATCCGCAAAGACCGCGTGCAAAATATCTATGGCCCCCTCGACCTTCTCAAGGCGATCCTCGAAGAAGGCGAACGCGGCCTATCGCTACAGCGCTATAAGGGCCTCGGCGAGATGAACCCCGATCAGCTTTGGGAAACCACACTTGACCCTGACGCACGCACCTTGTTGCAGGTCAAAGTCGAAGACGTAGCCGAAGCTGACGACCTGTTCACCAAACTGATGGGCGACGTTGTCGAACCGCGCCGAGAGTTCATTCAAGATAACGCGCTGAACGTGGAACACCTCGACTTCTAGCGAGCGCTGCCCCGTCGGAGCCTCCGGCGGGGATATTTGAGAAACAAAGGCAAGCAGTTAAGCGTCAAGAACCTGCGCCATCACGCTCAGGAACCGTGCGACCTCGTCGACCGAATTATAGTGGCACATTGATACGCGTACGGCGGCCTCTTGGCCGAGCGGCGTCAAAATATTGCCGCTATAGTGATCCGCCTTGCGCACGTGCGTGCGCACACCTTCGGCATTCAACGCTGCAACAATATCGGGCGCAGTCGCAGTATCCGCGTAAAAACATACCAGCCCCTCGCGCGCTGGGTTATCAACCCCGCCAATCACATGAACCCCGTCCATTTCGGCTAACCCTTTCAGGTTGCCGGTGCCGTGCAGCATTGCATCTGTCAGCGTCTTTTCATGGGTTTTGATCGCCGCACCCGCTGCTTCAATCCGTGCGCGTCGCGTATCGCCGCCGCCAACTTGCGATCCAAGCCATTCAAAATAATCAACAACATCCGTAAACGTCGCATAGGCCCCTGTGTCGCGCGTGCCCATTTCCCAGTTTCGCTCCGGCCCTCCATCAAGGTTTTCTGGTCCAAGATCCGTAAGGCGATCACTCACCCAGGCAACACCGTACCCGTGGCGCGAAAACACCTTGTAGGGCGACACCACATAGCCGTCCACGTCGGCAGCGGCCAAATCAACCAGCCCGTGCGACGCATGCTGAATGCCATCAACGATGATGAAACAGTCTGGCGCAACAGCACGGATCGCGCGAGCGATCGCCACCAAATCCATCCCCATCCCCGTCACCGGAGACGTGTGCAAAATCGTTGCAACCTTGGTATCAGGGGTTACCATATCGGTGTAAGCCTGTGCCGTCACCAAACCCAACGCATCTTCGTGCGCAACCAATCGATAGTCGCGCCCCAGCTTTGCGGCCCAATGGGCCATCGCGGATTGGGACGCTGGATGCTCGACGGTTGAGCCGATCAACACGCCCCCCCGCGTACCAGCCACCGCAGTTCGGATAAGCCGAAACAACAGCTCGGTTCCGCTCTCGCCGACGAACACCGTACCACCCGACGCACCGAACCAATCCATTGCCGCGTCTTTACTCTTGTTGATAACATCGACCAGTGCTTTCGACGCCGGGTTGTCGCGCCCCTGATTGTCTGGAATGGCCGCAAACTTCGCGGTCGTCTCCACAGCGGACTTCAACGTCAGCGCCCCGCCTGCGTTTTCAAAAAACACGCGCGGTCCCTGAAACGGGCATTCGTCCACATGGGCAAACTTTCCACGAATATCGTTCAACAGTTGGCTATCAATCATCGCAATTCTCCTTGCGATGACTTCACCGTATCAACCGCCGCAACACCAGCGAATTCGTGACTACATATCGATCATCTTCGCAACTTTGACGGACCCACTTCCATCAACAACTATCGGGTTGGTTCTGGCATGCACACAGGCGGCCTCTTAGTCCGCCGCCTCAATCACTGTGTCACCGGACACCGGATTGGCCCCGCCGTTCTCGACATAACCCTGTGCACTCACCGTGTGGGACTGGTTGACAGGCGCGCAGCCATCGCCTGTTCGCCATCTTCAGGTGTCTCTGTCATGCCACCACATGATAAACGAACAAAAAATCAGGTATCTCAAGATCTCCCCATCATGAAGGGGACCCGTGAACACCCGTCTGTGTAAGTCGCACAAACGGGTCGCGCTTAACCCGCAGCTGGCCCCACATGGATTTCACCACGCACTTTTGCCAACCCGATCTGCTTCTGGCGCTCGCGGAACCGCTCTTTGTCGGCCTCACTCGTCTCGCCTGCACACTGGTGGCAAGACACACCGTGTTCATACTCAGCGCGGTTCTTATCTTCCGGCATCAACGGACGACGACAGGCGAAACAAAGCTCATGCGGGCCTTCCTTTAACCCGTGACCCACAGAC
>JAHBAO020000131.1 GCA_018500065.2 Octadecabacter sp.
CCTTTCCGCTAAAGACGACTTAGCAAAGGGCGCGAACTTCGGTTCGCGCCCTTTCGCGTATGCTTTTTGCATACAAGAACGACACTAATAATATCCTGTTACACGTGCAGTCGGACAAACCGGCGCAGAGATTGGCAGGGCCAGGGAGTTCAGGGATGACGATGCAAACCGATCCACGGATGTCTACAGCTGACGTCGCACCCAAAGCGGGCTTTCGACTTAGTCAGCTTATTTATGACACACGTTACCGCTCTATCACCATTCAGGTGATTGCGATGATCTTGGTGGTGCTTGGGCTTTACTGGCTCGTGAACAATACCATCCAGAACTTGTCCGCCTTGGGCAAAGATTTCAATTTCGGTTTTTTGCATCAGCCTGCAGGCTATGACATTAACCAACGTCTGATCGAGTACACCTCTCAGTCGTCTCACTTTAGCGCCGCCATTGTTGGCATCCTAAACACCCTTCTTGTCGCATTTCTTGGGTGCATCTTGGCCACGATAGTTGGCGTTTTCGTCGGTGTGCTTCGTCTTTCCAAGAACTGGGTCGTGAGCCGTTTGATGGCTGTCTATGTCGAGGGCTTCCGCAATGTTCCGCTGCTGCTTTGGATTATCGCGATCTTTGCGATCATGACCGAAAGCATGCCACAGCCGCGTGATTTTAAAGTCGGTGGTGACGCCGCGATGATTTTGGGTGACAGCGTCGCGGTCACCAACCGGGGTGTTTATATTCCTGGTGTCGTGTTTGAAAACGGGTTCCTTGGGTCCCCGTTGTTGAACTGGCTCCTGGTTGGCGCAGTCTTGATCGCCAGCGTTTTCGTGATCCGCATTGTGCGCCGACGTTCTGATGCCGTGCAAGAAAACACAGGCGTTCGCCCGACCACTTGGTACCAGCAGCTTGCGCTACTCGTCATACCTGTTGGCGCTGTGCTGTTCATGATGGGCGCGCATTTGCAGATCCCATATATTAAGGGTTTCAACTTCACAGATGGTATTCACCTTCGTAACTCGCTTATCGCGCTTTGGATCGCTCTGTCGCTTTATACTGGTGCCTTCATCGCTGAGATCGTGCGCTCTGGTATCCTTGCGATTTCTAAGGGGCAGTCAGAAGCTGCGGCCGCGCTGGGCCTGCGTCCAAGCCGCACGATGAACCTTGTTATTCTGCCTCAGGCGATGCGCGTGATTATTCCGCCGCTGATTTCACAATTCCTGAACCTTACCAAAAACTCGTCTTTGGCGATTGCGGTCGGCTACATGGACGTCCGCGCAACATTGGGCGGCATCACGATCAACCAAACGGGCCGAGAACTAGAGGGCATTCTGCTGATGGCAGCGTTCTACCTGTTTCTAAGCCTCGCGATTTCGGGCGTCATGAACGTCTACAACAACCGCACTCAGTTGCAGGAGCGTTGATATGACCGATACAAACACACACGGCGTCGGCTATGTTCGCGACAAAATGTTGCCGGAACAGTCCCCCCCCGTCGGTGAAAAAGGCGTGATCAAATGGATGCGGGAAAACCTGTTTTCCAGCTGGTTGAATATCGTTCTTACGGCGATTTCATTGTATGTCGTTTACATCGTTTTGGCTTTGGTTTTGCCTTGGTCGTTCGGTGGTATCTGGAACGCTGGCTCATTGACCGAATGCCGCGAAGTCTTGTTCTCGTTCTACAAGAATAGTCATGACGGCGCATGTTGGGCCGTGATCGAGGATCGCTGGCTGCAACTGTTGTTCGGGTTCTACCCTCCCGAAGAATACTGGCGCCCTATTTTGGCTTTTGTGCTGCTGTTCGTTGCCCTCGCGCCGATCCTTTTTGCTGACAAAGTGTCAAGCAAGATGATGTGGTTCACGCTTTCTTACCCTTTCCTTGCTGTTTGGCTGATCTGGGGCGGTTCGTTCTGGACACCTATTTTCGTTGCGTTTGGTTTCGTTGTTGGGTTCATCGTGCTTAAGGTCCTCAGCAAGGTTACGGGCCCAATCGTTGCGAACCTGCTCGCGCTGGCGGCTGCATTGTTGTGGTGGGGTGTCGTCATGACCCCGCTGAGCGACGGCTTGCACAAGGCAATCGGCGCCGGTCGCTTCGACACGACCCTATCAACGCTTGAAGCACGCACAGCTGAACTTCCGGCTGAAATCGCCGCGCTTGAGGCTGAAGGCGAAGACAAAGCTGCTGAAATTGCGGTAGCGCTCGAAGAAAAGAATGCGACCGTTATCGAAATGGCGGGTATCCGCGTTGGTGAATTCGCGATTGAACAACAGATTGAACCGAAAACCGCGGCGTTCGATCGATTGAATGCAGCACAAGAAAGCATTTCAGATCTTTCGGATATCCTGACCGAATGGGGTGGCGCACCCACTGCAGCATCTGACAGCGAAGCGGCGGTCGCCGAGGCGGAACTTGCAGCGTCATCGGCTGAGACGCTGATTGGGAACATCAGTTCTCTCTTGGCGGGCGCATTGTCTGATCTTGACGAAGATACGGCTGACCTAACTGAGGTTGCCGAGATCATGGTGGCGAGCGCGGCCCAAGAGGATGCCACCATTTTGGATGACGTTACTGCAATGGTCGACAAAGCTGAGCTTATCGATCCGCTCGCAGGTCTGATTGAACGTGCAAGCGGCGTAACGACCGCCACATCCGCGGCAGATTTGGCTGCTTTGCGGGCAGACATCGAAACTGCGATGGCGGGGCTTTCGACAAACCTATCGTCGTTGGAAACGATCCGCGAAAAGATCGTCGCAACGAATGCGGATGACCTTGAAGCGCCACAGGCCCGACTGCTCAGCCAAATGGCCGGTCTAACCGCACTTCGTAACGAAGAGTCCAATTTGCTACAGGCCGCGTTCCGCGTTTCAACAGAAGCTTCGGAATCCAATAATATCTTGGGTGCACTGATGTCCCTTGAAGAACGTGAAGCGTCGCTGCCTGAGTTGCGTGCGAACGCAGATGCGGCACGTGAAGCACTACCACGCGCCTATCGCAACATGATTAATATCAATCAGCTTCCGGATGACGCGACACGCGAAGATCGCGCGGGGCTTGCGACGTTTATCGACGCGAACAATACTCGACTGAGCATTGAAGCGTCTGTTCGCGATACATACGCAGAGTTGGGTCGCGTTGGCCTTCCCCCGGTTGCTAGTCGTGAGATCGGTGGCTTTATGCTGGCGTTGATCGTTGGTGTTGCCGGTATTGTTCTGTCCTTGCCGCTGGGTATCTTGCTTGCACTTGGCCGTCAGTCGCACTTGTTCTTCGTCAACAAAATTTGTGTGGCCTTCATCGAAGTCATTCGTGGCGTACCACTTATCGTGTGGTTGATCACAGCGTCCTTGCTGCTGAATTACTTCCTGCCGCCGGGTTCGAACTTTGACTTGCTGTTGCGCGTTATCATCATGGTGACGCTGTTTGCATCGGCTTATCTCGCGGAAGTTATCCGCGGTGGCCTCGCAGCGTTGCCGACCGGCCAATACGAAGGTGCGGACTCGCTGGGCCTGTCATACTGGCAGTCCATGCAGTTGATTGTGCTGCCCCAAGCGATGAAAATCTCCATCCCGGGCATCGTGAACACCTTTATCGGACTGTTCAAAGACACCGTTCTGGTGGTTTTCATCGGCCTGTTTGACCCAATTGGCCTTGCTGGTGCCATCCGTGCTGACACGGACTGGAACGGCATCTATTGGGAACTCTTCGTCTTTATCGGCGTGCTGTTCTTCATCTTCTGCTACAGCATGGGCCGCTATTCCCTACACCTCGAGAAAAAGCTTCAACGTGAGCACCGTTAAGGAGACCATCAATGTCTGACACAACAACAGAACGCGCGATCAATCGCGAAGCGATGCAGGTCTCTGACGAGGTTGCCATCCAGATCAGCGACATGAACAAGTGGTACGGAACGTTCCACGTTCTGCGCGACATCAACCTCACGGTAAACCGTGGTGAGCGTATCGTAGTTTGCGGGCCGTCGGGTTCCGGTAAATCAACGCTGATCCGCTGCATCAACCGTTTGGAAGAACATCAAGCGGGCACGATCATGGTCGATGGCACTGAGCTGTCATCAGACCTTAAGAACATCGACAAGATCCGCTCTGAAGTGGGGATGTGTTTCCAGCACTTCAACCTGTTCCCGCATCTGACGATCCTTGAAAATTGTACGTTGGCACCGATCTGGGTGCGCAAAACGCCCAAGAAGGAAGCCGAAGAAACGGCGATGCACTTCCTTGAGAAGGTGAAGATCCCCGAACAGGCCGACAAATACCCCGGTCAGCTATCCGGTGGCCAGCAACAGCGTGTGGCGATTGCCCGTTCGCTTTGCATGAAGCCGCGTATCATGTTGTTTGATGAACCGACATCGGCGCTCGACCCTGAAATGATCAAGGAAGTTCTCGACACGATGATCGAGCTTGCTGAAGAAGGTATGACGATGATCTGTGTAACCCACGAAATGGGCTTTGCCCGTCAGGTTGCGAACCGCGTTATCTTTATGGATGCCGGCCAGATCGTTGAGCAAAACGAGCCGGAAGAGTTCTTTAACAACCCACAATCTGAACGCACACAATTGTTCTTGAGCCAGATCCTAGGTCACTAAGCCAAATCTTTCGGCACAACAAAATCGACAACTTGGCCGGAGCGGGAAACTGCTTCGGCCCAGTCGTTTATGGGGAAGTCGCACACCAAAGTCGCGCAGGTCGGATAATCCATGAACCTGCGGTGGTCGGGTGCCTTTGCAACAACCTCATCGGCAAAGAACGCGATGCCGGGGTTGTGGGCGACCAGTGCAACTGTATCGCCCGTTGCCGCACGTAGCACCTTCCAGAGTGCCGCAGGTGAGCCATGATAGAGGTTTGCATGGTAGCTGACCTCAGGATTGCTCCCGAGTGCTGCAACGACGTGTTCAGTCGTCTCAACAGTGCGTGCTGCATCGCTACTGTGGATCGTTTCCGGTACATAGCTATGTGTCGCGAGCCAGCCCCCAATTGCAGACGCTGCGTCGCGGCCGCGGTCAGCGAGTGTACGGGCGTGGTCATCGAACGGGGCATCCCAGCTTGATTTGGCGTGGCGGATCAGGATCAGGCGTTTTCTCATGACGGGTGGAAAGCGTCCATATGAAATGCGGTTTGTGCTGGGTCGCGGCCGTAGGATTGGCTGACAGGGCAGGACATACGGACGCGACAGGCTGCGCGGCATCTGGCATCGGTCTCAATATGGGCCTTACAGCTGGGCACATCGTAGCCCGTGAGCGATAGCGCTGAAACCG
>JAHBAO020000036.1 GCA_018500065.2 Octadecabacter sp.
ACTCTGGCGAATGGTTCTTGCGTTTCTTCATTTCGGATCACTTCTCTAATCATGCGATCCACCTTAACGACTGGTCTGAATTTCTGCGACCACCTCTCTCATGAGTGGTGCTTGAATTCATCACCCTAATGAATGCATCCAATGCCTTAACTTTGTCTTTCCAGGCGTGATTGAAACGGATCCCTCAAATTCTTGAGCCGGTACTGGCGAGGCGTTGTTCCATATTGGCGCCGGAACAACCGATAGAAATAACTGCTATTATCGAATCCGCATTCCTCAATGATCGCATCGATGGGGCGTTCATCGCTGCGCAACAGATGGGCGGCGAACTCTATTCGGACTTGGTTGATATATTCTGACGGGGTCAATCCTGTGATCGTCTTACACGTCCGGCAAACGTGTTCGTGACTGCGTCCGGCCACAGAGATAAAACCTGCGGCGCCTCGGCTGAACACGTCTTTGGATTGTGCCGCGCTACAGGCTTCCGCGAACCAGCGCGGTGCGCTGCCTGCAACGCCGCTGGTTGCATCGGCGACACGATTGGTCAGGACAAGCAAATATTCTTCGATCCGTGCGAGCGATCTGTGCGCTGTCTGAAGTTGTTGTGCGACATTGATCGCGCGAGCAAATCGGGCCGCCCCAAGCGTGTGCATTTCGGGTAACCTGCCTCCTGCATCAAAAAACCGCCCCTCGATTGTGTTGCCGTATCTTTGCGTAAGGTGATCGGCGGTTTCGACCCGAAACATAACGTTGATAATCTCACAGCCGATGCCGCGGTCTGCGCGAAACGCGTGGACATCGCTGGGGCGCACAAAGGTGAGGTGCCCGGGTTCCAAGGTCTGCGTGACACCATTGATCCAATGGTCTGTTTTTCCACTTTCGATCAGGAACACTTCGAAAAAGTCGTGATCGTGGGCTGTTTCCGGATACCGGGTGGCGAGACTTTTACGTGCAAAATGAAAGGCCTCGTCTGGCCCGATGTAGGTATCAATCTCAAATCTTGTTTTATCCATACCCCAATATGAACCAACAAATGCTGCCATGCAGCACATAAATATCAATATAGTGCAAAAAAACGTCAAACTTCGGCGCAGACTCAGGGTCGTCCGTCCGCAATCCTGAACAAGACAGGGGGGATGTGATGTTAGACGAAAAACAGGACCTGAGTTTTCAAGCCGCATCTGTGTCGGGCACACGCACGCTGAGCCCGGAACAGATCGCACAGTACAACAGCCAAGGGTTTGTTCAACCGTTCGACATTTTCTCGCCGTCCGAAATGACCGGCCTGCGTAGCTACCTGAATGGGTTGATGGACGATATGGGCGACGCCGGGGGCTATGGCATCAATTGCTATCAGGCGCGGCTGTCGGGGCTTTATGATATTGCAACCGACCCGCGGATACTGGACCACGTGCAAGACATTATCGGCCCTGATATTCTGTGTTGGGCGACCGCAATTCTGTCCAAAAAACCCAACGACCCCAAGGCAGTCCCATGGCACCAGGACGCGTCGTTCTGGGCGCTTTCACCGGCGCGCACTGTCACGGTCTGGCTGGCGATTGATGACGCGGATGCTGACAATTCCGCCATGCAGTTCATCCCCGCAACCCACAATCAAGGGGCGATGGAGGTGCAGTCCACGGGCGGCGAGGCGGTTTTCCACAAGGAAACCGCAAATGCGGAAGCGTTGGGGACACCGTTCACAAACACCCTGAAGGCGGGGCAAATCTCGTTGCATGCGGATATGTTGGTGCATGGCAGTCAGCCCAACACATCTGACCGCAGGCGTTGCGGATTTACCCTGCGCTATTGTCCGCCGTCTGTGCAGATCACAGATGCCGATTGGGCGACGGGCGTTGAGGCGATCTTGTGTCGCGGAAACGCGGGCAATTGGAAGACCCATCCGCGCCCAGACAACAATGACATCACCAAGACAAGCAGCCCCCATGTCGTGGGGAACAACTGATGGATATTACGTGGTTCGGGCATGCGGCATTCGGGTTGGTCCCTGAAAACGGCCCCAAGATCATCACCGACCCATACACGCCGGACGGGGTCGGCTATGCGCCAATCACAGAACCCGCCGACTTGGTCATTATATCGTCTGACGATGACAGCGCCCATTGTCGCGCTGATCTGATTGGTGGCGATCCAGAGGTCGTCAATGCCCTTACTGTTGCGCAAAACGGCGGAGCCCTGACATCGCTTGGAGTGGGCATCACTGCGATAGAAGCCGCTGAATGGGACCATCACCCTGAACACGCGGTCCCGGGGCAAAACGGGATGTATCGTTTCACGCTCGATGGGATCAAGTTCGCGCATATGGGGGATGTCGGGAACCCGCTGAGCGACGCCCAACAGGCGTTCTTTGAGGACACAGATGTGTTATTTGCTTTGGCGGGTGGTTACCTCACGCTTGAATTGCCGGACCTGATGGAAATGATCCACCGCACGCGGCCAAAACTGGTCATTCCGATGCATTTTCGCACGTTGACTTACAAGCCGCGCAACACCATGTGGATCGAGAGTTTCCTGAGCCATTTCAAAGACGAAGACGTGGATTTCGCCTTTGGCGCAACACACGCGATTACCAAAAATAACCTGCCGGATCGCGGCCCTCGCGTTCTGGTCATGGACTACGTCCGCTAAGCGGGCAAAACGACGGGCACTTGCCCATTTTTCTGGGAGGAAAACAAATGAGACTGGCGAAAACCTTACTGGCAACATCGGCGCTTGCGTTGGCCGCAGGGCTTGCATCGGCACAGGACGTGGCGCGCGAAAACACGGTCATTTTTGACCTTGATCGCACGATCCAAGACCCAACCAATTTCAACTGGATGACACCGGGCACTAAGCGAATGCACGGCGCACACCAGACCATGTGGGAACCACTGTTTATCCTGAACTACGGGTCAGGCGAAGTGGAGCCGTGGTTGGCCACGGGCTTTACCTCCAACGATGATAGTACCGAATTCACCATTACACTGCGCGACGGTGTTGAATGGTCGGACGGCGAAGCCTTCAACGCGGACGATGTGGTTTTCACGACCAACATAGCGATGACCAACGAAGAAATTTCCAGCCGCGAAGCGTCCACCATCAAGGCGCAAGTCGCGTCGGTGACAAAGGTCGATGACCTTACCGTGACATTCACGCTGTCCGCGCCAAATCCACGCTTTATCGTCGAGAACTTTGGCGTGCGGATTTTCGGGTCCTTCCTGATCATGCCCGAACACATCTGGGCTGGCGAGGACGCGGCGACGTTCACATTTAGCGATCCGATTGGCACGGGGCCCTACACGTTCACATCCGCCGCCTCCAACCGCGCGATTTGGGACCGCAATGATGACTGGTGGGGCGCCAAGACCGGTTTCATGGATCTGCCCGCACCCGAGCGTGTGATTTTCCTTGAATCTGGCGGCGAAGAAAGCCGTGCCCAATTGATGGTATCCAACCAGCTTGATGCGGCGCAAAACGTCACTGTTGGTACGTTCGAGGCCATTCAGGCGCAGAACTCCAACGTCATCGCTTGGCATGATGACTATCCGTTCTCGGCCGCTGATCCTTGTGCGCGCCAGCTGGAAATCAACACGACCGTCGCACCATGGGATAATGCCAATATGCGCAAAGCTGTGGCTGCAATTATTGACCGCAGCCAGATCGTGAATGTGGCATACGAAGGCACAACGACTGCCTCCACCACCATGTTCGCTCAATACGGGTCTATGGCGCCGTTCATTGATGCAATCGAGGCGGCGGGTTACGGGCTTTCACCCACTGCCGACTTGGCTGTAGGTCAAGCGATGATCGAAGCCGAAGGTTGGGTGCGCGACGGGGACTATTACACCAAAGATGGTGAAACGCTGTCGGTGCAAATCCATGTGAATTCAGCGTCGACTGAATACACTCGCACGATTGACGTGATCGTGGAACAGATGCAACGCGCCGGTATTGATGCCCGTGCGGTTCCAGTTGAAAACGGCGTGTTTTGGGGCGAGGTGTTGCCGTTCGGCGCATTCGAGATGTCTTACAGCTGGCTGTCTTGTGGGTCGGTCAACGAACCATGGGCGTCAATGGGTCGCTACACCACAGCGGACGTTGTTCCGGTTGGCGAACGCTCGCCTGGGTTCAACAACACCGCCCGTTGGGATGGTGAAGCTGCCGAAGCCTACAGCGCGATCATGGGTGACATTGCCGGACGTCAGTTGGGAGACGACGCCATTCCGGGTCTGGTGGCCGAAGCTTACGGTCATCTGGACGCAGAAATGCCGTTCATCCCGCTTGTTCAGGCCGCCAAGCTGCTGCCAATGAATGAAACTTATTGGACGGGTTGGCCGACGGCCGACAACTACTACAACCACCCGTTCTTCTGGTGGAACCACACGCACCAGATCATCCATAATCTGGAAGCAGCGGGTAACTAACGACCTTCCTAAGAGCCGTGGCCGGCGTGCGCATACAAGCGCCGGCCACACCCCTCATCCCCACGTATGACAGTACGGTAAGCTGACACTAGTGTCTGTTTTCCAGACCGCCCAACCGAAGGGACCTAGATCATGGGACGTATTCCCCGATCCTACCTCATCAATCGATTGACGACCTTGATCCTGACAATCCTGATCGCGGCCACGATCATCTGGATCATTCCGCGCCTGTCGCCCGTTGATCCGGCTGAAATTGCGCTTGGGCGCATGGCGTCCGGTGCGGGCAGTGTCGCCAATTCAGAAGAAATCCTCGCGCAGCTGCGCGCCAATATGGGGATCGATCAGCCGTTACTTGTTCAGTATTTCAAATACATCACTGGAGCCTTGGTGTTTGATTTCGGCCTTTCAACCGCGGCCTTCCCAACGCCAGTGTCCACGCTGATCCTGAACGCTCTGCCATGGACGATGGGCCTGATGATCCTGTCGCTGTTGATCACGTTTTTCATTGGCAATCTGCTTGGGGCGCTGATGGTCTGGGATCGCTCGCCGAAACTGGTGCGCGTCGCCATTCCGGCGGCCATGGTGTTTACCTCAATCCCTCCGATCCTGTCGGGACTTTTGTTGATGTGGGTTTTTTCGGCGCACTTGCAGTGGTTTCCACTAACGGGGGCCTACTCAATCTTCGTCGAACCCGGCTGGACGTGGGACTTTGTGAAATCGGTTCTGCACCACGGGTTCCTGCCCGCGCTGTCTATTGTCGTTGTGACGTTTGGGTTCTGGGCGCTTGGAATGCGCGGCCTGATGATTGGGGTGCAAGGCGAAGACTACGTGAAACTCGCCGAGGCCAAGGGTCTGCGTCCACGCTATATTTTGTACCGCTACATGATCCGCAATGCCATTCTACCCCAGATCACGGCCTTTGCTTTGAAGATTGGATTGCTGATTGCAGGACAAGTGTTGGTCGAACGAATTTTCGCCTACAATGGCATGGGGAAGCTGCTATATGACGCGATCCTCAATCAGGATTTTCCTGTGATCCAAGGGGTGAGCTACGTCATCATCCTGATCACAGCGCTTTCCGTTTTCCTCGTTGATCTGCTATACCCGTTCATTGACCCACGTATCCGGCACGAGGCGAACGCATGAGCACCGCAGACATGACCCGCGCCGAAAAACGCCAAGCCCGCCGGATCAAACGGTTCGATAATCCGTGGATGAACCCAAAGCTGATCTGGGGCGCTGGCCTGCTGCTCGCAATCATCGCAATGGGGATCATCGGGCGGTTTGTCTGGGACCTTGATATGGTGTTCACCGGATCAAGTCCGCTGAAATTGCCCCCCGTCGGGTTTGAGAACTTGCGGGGGCAAGAAGGCATCGGCGCACATCCGATTGGCACAGATGGTGGCGGGCGCGATATGCTGGCGATGATCATTGTCGGGGCGCCCAACACGCTATTTGTCGGGTTGCTGGCCTCGGTGATTGGGATGTCGATCGGCATATTCCTGGGCTTTTCCGCAGGCTTTCTTGGCGGACGAACGGATGATGTGATCCGCGTCGGCGCAGACGTTATGATCACGATCCCACCGCTGTTGATCCTCGTGGTGTTCCAGTCTGCGTTTGGGGACGTGTCGTTGACGATGATGGCTTTGCTGATTGCGGGGTTCGTGTGGCAATCGCCCACCCGTTTGATCCGCGCGCAGGTGCTTTCCATGAAGCAATCGGGCTATGTGCAGATGGCGCAACTGTCCGGTGCATCCACCAGCCACATTATGTTCCGCGAGATGATGCCAAATCTTGTGCCCTACCTGTTCGGGTCGTTCATCGCGTCTGTCACCACATCCATCGTCACCGCCGTCGGCCTTGAAGTTCTCGGCCTTGGCCCACAACGCATCCCGACGCTGGGGCGCACAATCTATGAGGCGATCAATGCCGGTGCGCTCATCCAGAACCTCTGGTGGTGGTGGGGCATCCCGACGCTGCTGTTGGGCATAATTTTCATTGGCCTTCTGTTGATCAATCTGGGCCTTGATGAGGTTTCGAACCCACGCCTTAGAAGGCTGAGCTGATGTTAGATGATGCAAAAACAAACAAGCCGGTCTTGACGCTGAAGGATCTGTCGATTGAATTTCCGACCCCCCAAGGTGTGGTGCAGGCGGTCAAGGCGCTGAGCCTTGAAATCCACAAAGGGCGCCGCGTGGGGTTCATTGGGGAAAGCGGGTCGGGCAAGACCACGACTGCGCTGGCGGTGATGCAAATGCTCGCCGAACCAGGGCGCGTTTCCGG
>JAHBAO020000310.1 GCA_018500065.2 Octadecabacter sp.
CCGCTCAAGTCCACGCACTTCAGGTCCTTCGTAGTGACCTTTCTCAAGTTTACGTTTCAGGTCTTCATCGACGATTTTCCCATCGATAGGAAACGCTACCCCGTAGGATGTAACAGTCTGCATGCTTACCTCGTTTTGGCCGACCCTAACACGGGAACGATTCTAGACGAGCGATAATTGATGGCAACTCACGGCCGTGAGGTCACGCCTGCGCCGCATCTCACTTATGCAATGTCCAGCTTTTCAAAATCTCACCGGTTCGGAAAAACCCGAGTGAGCCAAAATGCGAGGCACAGGCCCGGGAAAAGCCCCATAAAAGCGAACCGCAGGGAAAATGCCTCTGACACGAGGCCGATAAGCGGTGGCCCAAACAGAAATGCGCTCATCGCGAGCATCGCCATCGTCGCAATGTTCTGTGCTTCGTGCGTATCATCTAGCGACGCCGCCGCAGAAACGCCCAGCGGAAAGCCGATGGAAATTCCAAGGCCCGCCAATGCAAACCCAACGAAGGTTAAAGGCACACTTGTCGACAAAGTCAGGCACGCAACGCCGATCACGGCAAGTCCCACGGTCAGCCGCGCAACCCCGCGCGCGCCAAGACGCCCTTTCATATAGTCCCCCATGAACCGCCCCGCCGCGAGGAACCCAGCGAATACCGTCACGGCAATCCCCGCATCCTCTGCGGCACCGCCCCAGCGTTCCGCCAGATAGACCGCTGCCCAATCAGCCATCGCGCCTTCAACAAGCGAGATTGCAAAAACGAACATCGCAATAAGGAATAGCGCGCGGGGCATTTGGTTTAGCTTGCGCGGGGTCGCCTGTGCCGCTTCTTCTTCTCCAAGGAGGCGCGGCAACTTCAAGCCAGCCCAAACACCGACCGCCGCGGAGGCTGCACATATAATAAAGACCGCCAACATCGGCCCAAGGCCGAACAGCAATGTCGCAAGGAAAGATCCAATTCCAACGCCCAATGCCCAAAACCCGTGACAGCGCGACATGATGTTCAGACTTTCCGCTTTTTCCAAACGCCCTGCATATGTATTTAGCGCAACTTCCAGAAACGCGACAGTCGCGCCAAGCATCGCCAGCGCGCCAAATAAGGTCGGGATCGATGTCGCCAGAAACGGCAAGAGCGCAAACACAGTTTGTATTGGCAACAAGATCGCGAATGTCTTGCGTGGCCCGATCTTTGCGACCACTCGACTGGCGAGTTGCAATGTCGGGATAAGCGCCACAGGCATCCCAAGAAGCGCAATCGCAAGCTCGCCCTTCGACAGCCCGAGCGTTTCCTTAATATGGGGGATCATCGCCAACCACGCGCCAAACGCCATCGGCTGTAGCGCAAAAAGCGCCATGATAAGGAGGGTCGCTGTGCGCGCGCTATTCAGTGTCATGGGCAGACGCTAACAAAGCCTGCCACAAACGCCAGTCGCTTTTTGTGACAGCGTGTAATGCTCGCTCATGAAGGACTGTCTCGTCGACAATCGGACACTCGTTTTACGCTCAATTCATGATTAGATTTTTCTGTGTATATCGCGCTTTCCCTGCCCAACCCGCGCTCGCCCGTGATCTGGAAATGGTAATCAGGCAGGGGCGCGACATGATCCACGGGGACATGCGCGGCCGCCCCTTGGGGCAGGTCGCCTTTCAAATCTTGCAGGATCGCCTTGATGGTACCAACGTGGCGGAGCGCAACCGCTGCTGGTTCATATGCCGGGAGCAGTGCGAGCCATAGACGCCCAATTGATCCGTGTCGCGAGCAACGCAAGGATGACGGCGAGATAGAGCATCGGTTCTGTCTCCCATACTTTTTGCACCATTATATAGTGCACGCCGCCTAATACCGCGATCGGGTAAACCAGCTTATGCAGTTTGCGCCAAGCGGCACCCCCCATTTTGCGCAAAGACAGGTTGTTGGATGTGACGGCCAGCGGGATCATCAACACAAACGCGACCATGCCGATGGTAATATAAGGACGCTTCCAAATGTCAGTCGACATCTGTTCAAACCGCAGCGACATATCGAGGACCACCCAAATGCCCAGATGAACGGCCACATAAACAAACGCCATGACACCAATCGCGCGGCGGAACTTTAGCAGGTTCAGCTTCAAGTACTTGCGCAGCGGAGTGATCGCGAGGCCGAGAATGATCAGCTTCAACGCCAACTCGCCCACCTCACGTTCAAGCGCATTGATCGGTTCAACCCCCATCCCGCCCGTTGCCGCACTATAGAATAGATACGGGATCGGCAGGAACAGAAGTATATAGAGAACCCAAGCGGGGACCTTGCGTAGAGTGGCGTTGAGAGCGTCGATCATCAGAACTCCGCGCTTAAATCCATGCCGTCATACAGGCTGGCCACTTCCGGATAGCCGTTGAACATCAGCGTGTCCTGACGTTGGGCAAACAAGCCACCGCCGATCATACGCTCAGATGCTTGTGACCAACGCGGGTGATCCACCTCGGGGTTCACATTACTATAAAAGCCATATTCGCGGGCGTTGATCTTGTTCCACGTCGTAGCGGGTTGCTCATCCGTCAGGGTGATCCGCACGATAGATTTGATCGACTTGAAGCCGTACTTCCAAGGCACCACCAAACGAATTGGCGCGCCGTTCTGATTGGCAAGCGGGCGATCGTAGATGCCCGTCGCCATAATGGTGAGCGGGTGCATCGCTTCATCCAGACGCAGACCTTCAACATATGGGAACTCAATCACACGGCGCTGCACGCCCGGCATGACATCTGGCAAGACGGCGGTTTCGAACGCCACATGCGTCGCACTTGATTGCACACCAGCTTTATTAAGCAAATCCGCCAGCTCAAACCCGTTCCACGGAATGACCATTGACCAGGCTTCAACACAACGGAACCGATACAGGCGTTCTTCCATCGTCATGTCAGCAACCAAATCCGCGAGTGAGAACGTCCCGGGGTTGTCGACCATTCCGTCAATTGTGATTTCCCATCCATCCGTGACCATATCGCCTGCGTTGTCAGATGGGTCGGACTTGCCAGTGCCGAATTCGTAGAAGTTATTGTAGGTCGTGATCTCTTCCCAAGTATTGGGCTCAAGCGAGTCCTGTGCCGCGACCGATCCGCCAAGCGCACCTGCACCCGCCATGCCTGCAAGCACCGCGCGACGGTTCAGCCAAATCGGCTCTGGGGTGACGTCTGCATGTGTGAGGGCGTTTTTCCAGCGAAAGGCCATGTCGTGCTCCGGTTCAATTTCTTTTTCCTATATATAGAGACATGCGCACAGGTCACTAAACGCCATGTCACAACTGCGCGGGGAACCTGTAATGTTTGCGCTTGGCCAGCGAGCGCGGGTGGGGGACTAGTCCCCCGTCCGTTCCGGACTCCCCCAAGGATATTTTTGAAACAAAGGCAATGGTTACGAAGGGTAGAGCGTTGAAAGCGGGATGCTGTTCCCTTGGGGCTGAACAATACGGACGTGTTTGCGGCGCATGAGGCGTGGTTCGGCAACGCCAACGGAATGAGCGATCGTTTCGACTTCTTTGTTGATGCCCTTGGCGTAGGCCGCGACCTTTTCCCACTTTTCTTCCGGTACAAGGCCCTTTTGGAAGCGCGGATCATGGGTGGTGATGCCAGTTGGACAAGTATTCTTGTTACATTTGAGGGCTTGGATACAGCCAAGCGAGAACATGAACCCCCGCGCGGAGGTCACAAAGTCAGCCCCGGCACACAACGCCCAAGCAATATCCCCGGGGTTCACCAACTTGCCGGACGCGATGATGCGAATGCGATCTTTGAGGCCACGAGCATTTCGCATGGCACTTACCAGCGGCAGTGCCTCGCGGATTGAAACGCCAACCAAGTCGATCAACGGCATCGGTGCAGCGCCTGTTCCCCCTTCACCACCATCCAGCGTGATGAAGTCAGGCGCGGTCTCGATGCCTCTCTCTGTTATAGTGTCGAAGAATTCGGCAAAGGCGGCTTCGGAACCCATCACGGTTTTGATTCCTGTGGGCAGCCCCGTGACCTCGCGCACATGGGTGATGAAATCGAGCAAATCATTCCAATCATCCACTTCGGCATGCCGATTGGGGCTGATGCCGTCTTTTCCTTTCGGCAGGCCCCTGATCTGTGCGATTTCAGCGCTGATCTTTGCGGCCGGTAGAATGCCACCCTTGCCCGGTTTAGCACCCTGCGCGAGCTTAATCTCGATCATCTTAACCTGAGGTGTCTCAGCGAGCTTGCGCAGCTTGGCGTCATCAAGATTGCCGTGCTCATCACGCACACCATATTTGGCAGTGCCCATTTGAAAGACAATGTCGCAGTCCCCTTCCAAGTGATACGGAGACAACCCGCCTTCTCCGGTGTTCATCCAGATGCCCGCAGACGCACAGCCCTTAGAAAGGGCTTGGACCGCTGGCTTCGAAATCGCGCCGTAAGACATGCCCGACAGGTTGAAAATCGACTTCGCTGAGTAAGGCGCGCGGGCAGTTTCCCCGATGACCAACGGCTCGGTACTTGCAAACTGGTTATCAAGCGGCGGAAAGGCGGCATTCGTAAATATTGGCGTGCCCGGAATCGACAGGTTTCGCGTCGACCCAAACGCGACAGTGCTGCTGCCCCCATCTGCCGCGTGCTTCACCCACTCTCGCTGGGCACGGTTGAACGGAAGCTCCTCACGGTCCATCGCGAAAAAATATTGGCGGAAAAATTCGCCCAGCGCAGAGAACACGGTGCGAAAACGCCCGACAACCGGATAGTTCCGGCGGATCGCGTCTTGGGTTTGGGTACGGTCAACAATGAACAGCGCAACGATCACAGCGACGACGACACCAACCGCGAGGATCAGCGCAACTGCGAGGCCTTCGAACACGGACATGGAAAAGCTGGAAAACATAAGCGGCCGCCTAACTGTGGGTGATGTGAATTTTCACACAATAGACTCGAGCCGCAGTGGTCAACTGAGTTGCGAAATCACGTTCCCGAATGACGCAAATGGGAAACGGGTCTGTGTTGCGTGGGTTACGAAGCTGCGCACGGTCGACTGAGGTCTCGTTAAGGTTACAACATTAGTTTCGCACTTGGATATCTGACGCAGCCCATCAAGCTGCGTGATGCATGGCAATCAAGACCGGGTGCGTTTCGCGCCCCTCCCCGTTTTCGCGTTCCTTGGCTTTCAACCAAGGGTCGGGATTGGTCTGTTTATGGCGGTGCCGCCGATTTGCCTGTCTCTCTTTATATACACGACATAAAAAAGCCCCCCACCAAGGCTGGTCGGGGGCCAATTTGTCATGCCTGCATTTCCTTAATGAACGACAGCATCATCGGGCTTGGGTCTTTTGGACACGCTGACGCGGTCCCCGACCAACAAACCATCCGGTCCTGCCGAAACAGGCACGGTTTCGCCATCTTTCACATCGCCAGCCAGCAGCATTTCCGCCAGCGGATCTTGTAGTGCGCGCTGGATCACACGCTTCAGCGGACGCGCACCAAAAACAGGATCATAGCCCTCATCGGCAAGCCACTTACGTGCCTCGTCATTCAAGGCCAAGTTGATCTTGCGCGAGGCAAGCCGCTTGAGAAGCCGCGCCATCTGGATGGTGACAATCCCATCCATGTCATCGCGTGCGAGACGATCAAAGATGACCGTTTCATCCAGACGGTTGAGGAACTCGGGGCGGAAGTGCGCCCGAACCGCATCCATCACATCACGCTTTGCGTCCGATGCATCAGATCCTTCGGGCAGTTGGCTCAGGGCCTGCGACCCGAGGTTGGACGTCAGAATGATCAGCGTTTGTTTGAAATCAACAGTACGACCTTGGCCATCCGTTAACACACCATCATCCAGAACCTGCAACAGCACGTTGAACACATCAGGGTGCGCCTTTTCGACTTCATCAAATAGGATCACCTGATAAGGGCGACGCCGCACAGCTTCGGTCAGCACACCGCCTTCATCATACCCGACATACCCCGGAGGCGCGCCGATCAGCCGCGCAACCGCGTGTTTTTCCATGAATTCGGACATATCTATCCGCACCATCGCGTTGTCATCGTCGAACAAGAAGTCGGCGACCGCTTTGGTCAGTTCGGTTTTGCCGACACCCGTTGGCCCAAGGAACAGGAAACTGCCAAGTGGCCGTCCCTCATCGTTCAGCCCAGCGCGCGCGCGACGCACGGCGTTAGCAACAGCCTTCACTGCTGCATTCTGACCGATGACACGCTTGTGCAAGCCGTCTTCCATGCGCAACAACTTCTCGCGTTCGCCTTCCAACATTCGGGCAACGGGAATCCCTGTCCAACGCTCAATGACACTCGCAATCTGCTCAGGGCGCACGGCTTCTTCGACCATCAGGTCGCTGTCTTCCGCTTCACCCAACGCTTTCTCAAGATCAGGAATCACGCCATAAGAAAGCTCACCCGCTTTTGCGAGGTTGCCTTCACGTTTCGCGATGTCCAACTCAGCGCGGGCACGGTCCAACTTTTCTTTCAGCCCGCGCGCGCCTTCCAATTCGTCACGTTCCGCCTGCCATTTCGCCGTCATAGACGCCGACTGTTCTTGTAGGTTCGAAAGTTCTCCCTCGAGCTTTTCAAGTCGGTCCTTAGACGCGGCATCATCCTCATTACGCAAAGCCTCAGCCTCGATCTGCAACTGCATGATCTGACGATCCAACTGGTCGAGTTCTTCTGGCTTACTGTCCACTTCCATCCTTAAGCGCGACGCGGCTTCATCGACAAGGTCGATGGCTTTGTCGGGCAAGAAGCGATCCGTGATGTAGCGATGGCTTAGCGTAGCCGCAGACACCAACGCAGAGTCGGAAATGCGCACACCGTGGTGAAGTTCGTACTTCTCCTTGATGCCCCGCAAAATCGAAACCGTGTCTTCGACAGTCGGTTCCTGAACCACAATCGGCTGAAACCGCCGCGCAAGGGCTGCGTCTTTCTCAACGTACTTGCGGTATTCATCCAGCGTGGTCGCACCGATACAGTGCAGCTCACCCCGCGCAAGCGCGGGCTTGATCAGGTTGGCGGCATCCATTGCGCCGTCACCTTTACCAGCGCCGACAAGCGTGTGCATTTCGTCGATGAAAATGATGATCTCACCAGCGGCCTCTGTGACCTCGGCCAACACCGCTTTCAGGCGTTCTTCAAATTCACCGCGATACTTCGCACCCGCAATCAGCGCCCCCATATCGAGCGACAAAAGGGACTTGTTGCGCAAGCTTTCAGGCACATCCCCATCGACAATTCGCAGGGCAAGACCTTCGGCAATCGCCGTTTTACCAACACCGGGCTCACCAATGAGAACAGGGTTGTTTTTTGTACGGCGCGACAAAACCTGCATCGCACGGCGAATTTCTTCGTCGCGGCCAATGATTGGGTCGATCTTGCCCTCACGTGCTCGCGCCGTCAGATCGAGCGCATATTTCTTCAGCGCGTCATAGCCTTCTTCGGCCGATGCAGTATCAGCCGTGCGCCCCTTGCGAATATCATTGATCGCAGAGTTCAGGCCCTGCGCCGTGACCTTACCTGCATCCAGCGCGTCCTTGGCTTTGGATTTCACCAGCGCCAACGCCATCAAGACACGCTCAACCGGCACAAAGCTATCGCCGGCTTTTTTGGCAAGTTTCTCAGCTTCGGCCAGAACCTTCCCAGTCGTGCCATCCATATAGGTCTGGGCCGCGTCGCCCGTTACAGACGCCTGCTTACTCAGCGCAATATCGACGTTTTGCAGGACCCGCGTTGCGTCACCGCCTGATGCATTGATCAGGTTCGCAGCAAGGCCCTGGTCATCATCTAACAGGGCTTTGAGTAGGTGTTCTGGGGAAAGCCTCTGATGGCTTTCGCGCATTGCGATCGTTTGGGCGGCCTGAATAAAACCGCGTGACCGCTCTGTGAACTTTTCAAGGTTCATTTGGTCTCTCCTTCATAAAGCGCCCCTGTGAAATTGCTGCCCGCTATGCGGCACAGGCTTGGTGGGGCCTTGTCTGATATATGGGGTGCTAGACTGCCCCCTTCAAGGCTGGTTGATGAATACCGCTGGGGCGCATAGAACGGCCAAAATGATGGAGATTGCCATGACTGCCGATGACCGCCTGATCGTTGCTTTGGATGTACCTGACGCGCTGAGCGGCTTGGCCCTCGCTGAGAAGCTTGGCGATGCGGTGTCATTCTACAAAATCGGACTGGGGATGTTGACCGGTGGCGGGTTGGCCCTCGCCAACGAATTGGCAGATGAACACGGCAAGCGCATTTTCCTTGATATGAAACTGTTTGATATCGGTGCAACCGTTGAAGCCGCGGTGCGCGGGCTGTCCCAGTTCAACCACGATTTTCTGACGGTTCATGGAGACCCCCACGTTGTGCGCGCCGCAGCCGAGGGCAAAGGCGGATCCGACATGAAGATCCTCGCCGTAACGATCCTGACCTCGCTGGATCGCGCCGACCTTGATGCATCTTGCATCAAAGCAGGCGACATTACCGACCTTGTGCAGGAACGTGCCGGCCTCGCACTGTCCAACGGGGCCGATGGCGTAATTGCATCCCCGCAAGAAGCCGCGCTCATTCGCGCCCTCCCCGAAGCCGAAGGCAAGTTGATCGTAACACCCGGTGTGCGCCCTGCTGGTGCCGATTTGGGTGATCAAAAGCGGGTCACAACACCTGCGCAAGCCATCGCGAACGGTGCCGATCACGTTGTTATCGGCCGCCCGATTTGGCAAGATCCGAGCCCCAAAGCTGCGGCTGAGGCGGTTCTGGCAGAACTTCGCTCATCCTAAGGACCCCTCGGGACCCTCAAAACAAGGCTATTGGCAGCGATCCGCTTAATTTGTGTCATTGAATCACGGGTTTGCGGGAAAACGTGAGTTTCTTTCCCCTTCAAACAGATCACACTTATCCCCAGATGTAGTGGAGGCAATCGTTGCCACCACAAAATCGTCGAAGAGGGGATCACTATGATTACGCTTACGGACATTCGCTATACCGGCCGCAGCTTTGAGGCTGCGGTCGTTCTGCCAACCCGCAAAGGCCCGCTGCATTTTGATTGCCGCGTCGATGGCCCCGCCACGCTTGACCCATCTGCGGTAAAGCGCGCCTTGCTCGGCCACGCAGTGCGCCAGCGCACCCGCTAATTTCTAAGGATATCTGTCACTGCCTCTGTCCGAATTGTCCCTCGGACTGAACCTGCCTTGTGATCAGATCAAACTGGCCCCGCCATTGAGCGGGGCCTTTTTTCACTTATATGTTAGTCGTTAATATCGCGATCCCAGATTTTCACCTGCCCGCGACGAATGCCAAAGATTTGACGCAACAAAACGTAGGCAATCAAGGACAGCACCGCAAAGATCACAAGCGACCAAGCGAGTGAAAGTCCCGTACCAATCCCGAGCCAAATCATCGAGCCGAGGAAGAACGCGCCCACGGCAAAGCCGAAGAAAATCCAACCGGGTATAATGACTTCAAGAATAGCCAGCACGAGTGCCGCAACCATCCAGACCCACCATTCGTTGAACAATGACATGATTAACGACCCTTCAACATTTTGAACGCGTCGCCGAAGCTTTCGATCAGGTTCGCCGGCAAGACAACTGTGTTGCTTCCTGCAGACGAGCTCATGGAATTAACCGCTTCAACCTGCTTCAAAGCAACTTGGTACTGCGCCGCTTCCAAACCGTTTTCGGCAATCGCAACCGCAACAACCTGTGTCGCATAGGCTTCCGCGTCCGCAGAAACACGACGCGCTTTCGCCGCCTGTTCAGCCGCATAAAGTTCCGCATCCGCCTGAAGCTCAACAGACCGCTTCTTACCTTCGGCCTCGGTCACCTGCGCACGACGCGCACGTTCCGCATTCAACTGCTGCAGCATCGCTGCACGTGTGGCCGCATCCAAGTTAACGTCAAGAATTTCAGCGCGGGTAACTTCGATACCCCAATCATCAACCTGTGCCGCAAGCTGGTCTTGGATCGCGAGGATCAAACCGGTGCGGTTTGCCTGCACTTGATCCAATTCCATCTTACCGATTTCAGAACGCACAATACCTGCAACCGTTGTTGAAATCGCGCCATCTACGTCGCGAATACGGTAAACCGTCTTTTCCGGCTCGGTGATGCGGTAAAACACGGATGTTTCGACCTGC